>DAIDKV010000122.1 GCA_027449865.1 Planctomycetales bacterium | reverse complement strand
ACCCTGATGCCGGGATACAAAGGTGGTCATGGCGTCGTCTCAGGTGCGATCGGGGTTCGGGATAACTCCCCGTACCGTACCAGGGGCGACGCCATCATTCATTAGTCCGTCCTTTTGGTTGCGGCCGAAAGCCGCGCTGTGGTGAATCCATCCCTTACACCCGCGACCGCACAACCCTGCGGCGCGAGTGGGCGGTTGTCCCTTCCACATTCGCCGATCGGAGGACGATCCGCGTGACCTCGGGCGGGCAGCCGTACCGGACGGGGTGCATTCCGGCGATCCCGTCGCTGGCGTACATCAGGGTCGGTCCACGTCGGAAGAAGCCGCGGTCGAAGCGTCGGGAGTAGACGCTCGGCATGAAGACCGCCCCCACGATCGGGAGCCGGATCTGTCCGCCGTGGTTGTGTCCCGAGAGCATCAGCTCGATCCCCCACCGCGAGGCCCGGTAGAAGCGGTCGGGCGAGTGGCTCAAAAGGATGCGGAAATCAGCCGACGGCATCGCCGACGGGTCGACATCCGGCCCCCAGGGCGCCGAGGTCCCGCCGAGGGCGATCCTCACCCCGTCCACGTCGAGCGTGGTCCAGGTCCCGTGCATCGTCTCGAACCCTGCGCCGGCGAGTTCGGCGAGGATCTCGTCGGGCCGGTGCTCCTCGTCGTGGTTGCCGAGGATCGCGTACTTGCCCAGCCGGGCCTCCAGCGGCCCGAGGATCGGCCGAATCCAGCCGTGGACCTCGTCGTCCTCGATGATGTCGCCGGTCAGCACGACCAGGTCGGCCGGCAGGGCGCGGCAGGCGTCGACGACGCGTTCGAAGAACGCCGGGCGGAAGCATCGAGCCATGTGCAGATCGGTCAGTTGTAGAATCCGCAATCCATCAAGCGCCGGTGGGAGCCCGGGGATCTCCGCCTCCCACTCGCGGAGCTTCAGCCGGAACGACTCGTTCCCCGGGAGTCGGAGCAGCCAGGCGCCGTGTCCCTCGCCGATCAACTCGGTCGGCCCGCCGGACGCGGCCAGGTCGAGCTCGACCTCGGGCCGATTGGAGGAAATTCCGACCGGACGGCGGCGGATCGCCAGAGCCATTGTCGAAACCGGCCAGATGAAAAGCCCCGAGATCGTGCAGGCGGCCGGATACGCGGCGATCGGCCAGGGCCAGGTCCACCAGGGCGATTGCAGGTGAGCCCAGAGCATCACGCCCGCCGAGATCCAGAACGCGGTGAAAATAGCGATCCGGGCGCGGTCCAGCACCGCCTCACGCTGCCCCATTCCGCTGACGACGTTCACCGCCAGAACAAGGTGGCAAAGGTGCCCGAGCGCGGCGGGAAGGATGGCGAGAAGGACCGCCATCCCTGGCCCGTCAAGTATCATGGCGTGAGTTCTCGGTGGGTCGCGAATCCCCCGGCGGAGCCGGGGGGTGAGGATTGGTCCGGCCGTCGATCAGGGGCGGGACCGTTGGCGTGGGCGTTGCGGACGAGGTCCGCAATACCTGCTCGACGGCCTCCATCAACCGGTCGGCGCGGAAGGGCTTGTACAGGACGGTTTGCAGTCCCTCCTGCCGCGCCTTGACGATCGAGTGTGAGGGGTCCCAGCCGAAGCCGGTCATGAGGATGATCGGGACGCTGGGCTGGACCTCGCGCAGTCGCTTGTAGGTTTCGTAGCCGTCGAGGTCGGGCAGGCGGATATCGACGAGGGCCGCGGAGTAAGCGGTCTGTCGCATCAGGGCGATCGCCTCGTGGGCATCTCGGGCGGTCTCGACACTCGCCCCCTGGCTGCCGAGGAGGTGGTGCGCCGACCTTCGGATCGACTCGTCCGCGTCGACAACCAGAATTCGGGCTCCGCCGAGCCGGGCGGGCGCCGTGGGTGGCGGCTGCTTGGCGGGCGGGGCGATGGTTGAGCCGGCCTTGTGGATCAGGCTCCGGATCTCGCGCGCTCGATAGAGCAGGTGGCGGAGCCGGGCGATGATGTCCTCGTCGTGGCCGGCGTACCGGTCGAGGACGGTCGTGGCGTCGGTGATGATGTCGTCCAGCGGGATCGCCAGCTCTCGGTTGATCGCCTCGACCGAGGCGCTCGCCGTGCTGAGCTTCTCGGCTTCGAGAAGTTCCAGCGTGTTGAGCGCCGCGGCGATGTTCCGGCCGTAAATCTCGATGAACTGGCGGTCTCGGTCGTCGAAGGCATCGGGCTGGGGGCTCTCGACGTTCAGGGTTCCGATCACGGTTCCGTGGAAGACGAGTGGGACAGTGAGCGAGCTGCGCGAGCCGGCGGCGCCTTCGAGATAGAGGGGATCCCTGGTGGTATCGGGACAGACGTAGCTCATCCCGGTCGCGGCGACGAACCCGGTGACGCCGTTGTGCTCCTTCCGGGCGTAGAGTTCTCGGTTGGCGGCCAGCGGGGTCATTCCCTCGGTCAGCAGCGGGACGAGCCGCTTGGTGGCCCGGTCCATCAAGCGGATCTCGATGAAGTCGAGCCCGAGCAGGTCCTTCATGTGCCGGGCGATGTTGTACTTGAGGAGGTCGGTCCGCTCCTCGACGCCCATCTGCGCGAGTTCCTCGGGCGTGAGGTCGGCCAGTTCGTCGCCGGCCTTGTGGATCGCGTTGACCTTGAGCTGCTGATGGGTTTCGTCCGTGGTCTCTCGGGTCAGCGCGATCAGGTGGGTGAGACGGCTGGAGGGATCGAAGACGGGCGTCACGGTGACGCGAAGATATCGGTTTCCGGCGATCTTCATCGCGGTACTGGCCGCGGCCCGAGAGGCGACCGCCGTGGTGAACGGGCAGGGGTCCGGCCCAAGAATCTCCGGCATCCCGAGCGCCCCGTAGAACGGCGTGCCGACCGGGTGGGTCTCTGGACCGGTCAGCGAGTGGAACTCGGGGTTGGCCCAGATGATCCGGAGGTCCGGGTCCACGACCGCGACACCGTCGGAGATGGCGTCGAGGATTTCCTCGGCCTGGATCATCATCCCGACCCATCGGACGGCCGAAAGTTGCGAGGCGTCGACATAGACCGCGGCGAACTTCTGGTCACGCAGAAGCGCCAGCGCCCGGGAGATCGTCCGAACGACCACCAACTCATACGAGTCGGCAAATCGGTCGATGGGCGTTTTCCCAATCGCGTTCTCGCGGTCTATGACCAGGAGTCGGGGCTTTCCCGCCACGTTGGCCACCCTCTCGTTCGGAGGTTCCTCTGCCCGTCCCGGCCTTCGCCTCGGCGTCCTGCCGAACCAATCATGGTTCAATCTTCAACTCTAGCTTTTATCCCATCCCCCGGCAAGACGGGCCGCCGCGAACCTCGTTGGCCGCGAGCCCGCGCGCCGGCGACTTGACATCAGCGCGAACGCCCCCGTAGCATCCCAGTGGGCCCGGAAACGGACGGCCGATAAGGACCATCGACACGATGCGACCCACCCAACGATTGACGGCCTCGCATGGCGGGCTGCTGGTGGTGGACCTCCAGGACAGGCTCCTGGACCTGATCCCCGACCGCGAGCCCCTGATCGCCCGGGTCTCCGCGATGATCCGGGGCGCCCGGACGCTCGGGATGCCCGTCTGGGGTACCGAGCAATATCCGAAGGGCCTCGGCCCGACAACCGCCCCCATCGCCGAGCTGGTCCACGATCGACCCGCCAAAACATGCTTCCACTGCTGCGCTGTCCCGCAATTTTTGGAGCAACTTTACGGTCGGAACATCCGCCATGTGACCGTGGTTGGGATCGAGGCGCATGTCTGCATCGCGCAGACGGCTCTGGAATTGCTCGACCTGGGATTCCGCGTACAGGTCCCGGCCGACGCCGTCGCCTCGCGACACAAGCTTGACTGGGAGTTCGCCCTCCGCCGCCTGGAGCAAACCGGAGCGGTGGTCTCGACCGCCGAATCGGCCCTCTTCGAGTGGACCGAGCGCTCCGACCGGCCCGAGTTCAAGGAAATCAGTGCGATCATCAAGGGGCTTTAGAGTTTTCAGTTTTCAGTAAAGAGGGAAGGCCGTCCGACGACATTAGGCGAGCAATGTGAAGGTTGGACGCGATCGCCGGGCAACGTACTGGTCCGGAATATGACAACTGAAAACTGAAAACTGGAGTAATAAGAAGTGTCCGCCATCCCGAAGCCGCCCGTTCCGGGGCCGTTGAATCCGTCGAGGCGTTTGCTGCTGGGTCCGGGGCCCAGCGACGTGCATCCGAGGGTCCTCGCCGCGATGGGGATGCCCCTGGTCGGGCACCTCGACCCCGAGTTCGTCGCGATGATGGACGAGACGCAGGACCTCCTGCGCTACGCCTTCCAGACGACCAACCGGATGACCCTGGCCGTCTCCGGGACGGGCTCGGCCGGGATGGAGACGGTGATTGTTAACCTGATCGAGCCCGGCGACAGGATGCTCGTCTGCGTCAACGGCGTCTTCGGCGGCCGGATGGTGGATGTCGCCGAGCGCGCCGGCGCCCAGGTGACGGCGATCGAGCGCCCTTACGGCGAGGTCTTCGATCCCGAGGAAGTGCGCGCGGCGGTCAAGAAGGTGAATCCGAAGCTCGTCGGAATTGTCCACGCCGAGACCTCCACGGGAGCCTGGCAGCCGGTCGAGGAGATCGCCCGGATCGCTCACGAGGCCGGCGCCCTGATCGCGATCGATACTGTGACGGCCCTGGCCGGCATCCCGGTCGAGATCGACGCCTGGGAGATCGACGCCGTTTACTCGGGGACTCAGAAATGCCTGAGCTGCCCGCCCGGCCTGGCGCCGGTCTCGCTCGGGCCGAGGGCCGTCGAGGTGCTCGAGCGTCGCAAGGCGAAGGTGCAGAGCTGGTATCTTGACCTCTCGATGATCCAGCGATACTGGGGGAGCGATCGCTTCTACCACCACACGGCGCCGATCAGCATGAATTACGCCTTGCGCGAGGCGCTGGCGATCGTCGCCGAGGAGGGACTTGAGGCCCGCTTCGCCCGCCACGCCCTCAACGGCCGGGCGCTTCACGAGGGCCTTGCCGCGATGGGCCTGTCCCTGCTGACCGACCCGAAGCACCGGCTCCCGCAGTTGACCTGCGTGAAGATCCCCGACGGCGTGGACGACCTGACCGTCCGCCGTCGCCTGCTGAAGGACTGGGGGATCGAGGTGGGTGGCGGCCTCGGGCCGTTCAAGGGGCAGGCGTGGCGGATCGGGCTGATGGGGTACGGCTCGCGTCAGAGCAGCGTCACGCTGTTGCTCTCGGCGCTCGAGACCTGCCTCCGCGACCTCGGCGTCTCGGTCCCGCCCGGCGAGGGCATCCGGGCCGCGGCGGCGGTGTATTCCGAGGCCGCCAAGTAGGTCAGGCTTTCCAGCCTGACCCCGGATGAGGTGGAGCATCGCGATGAGGGAGGGCGGCCCGACCGTTGGATGCGGTCGAGCGCCCTCGGGCCGGTGACGATCCCGCCGACCCGCCTCTTGCTGGGCGAGTCAGGCTGGAAAGCCTGACCTACTTAACGGCCTCCTTCCGCGCCCGCTCCGCCAGTTTGGCCGCTTCCGCCAGGCGATCGCGCCGGCGTGACCATTGCCTGATCCGTAATTCGACGTCATCGACATCGGCCTGCGCGATCCTGGTGCTCGCGACGGCGGCCTTGTAGGCCCCTTCGTGCGTGGCGGCCATCAACCGGGCGTCGGTGGGCTCGAGGCGTACGACCGTGTGGGCGACTTTCTCCTCGGCGCTGGCCTTGTCGAGCATCGCCTGCTTCCGGCGATGCTCGATCTTGAGCCGCTCCAGTTCGTCCGCGGCCTGATCGACCGAGGCCGAGACCCGACCCGCGGCGTCCAGGAGCTGATCCTTCGCCTCGTTCGCCAGCCTCGGCTCGACGACGTGTTGCTTTACCAGGTCCGCGATCCGTTGATACTGCTTGAGACGATAGCTCACCTGGGCCTCCAGCGACTCGGGCGAGGCGTCCGGCGCCTCCGCCTTGCTGGACTGGCTGATCAGCCGGTCGATCTTGCCTTCCAGGGTCTTGAGCCGGGAATCCAGAGTGTAGAAATTGGGCCGGAATTCTCCGCGATCCTGGTCCGCCTTCGATGCAGGGGCGACAGACTTACCTTTCGGCTTATCGGAAGCAGCCGGCGCCTGCGGCCCGTTACCGGTCGCCGGGGCTGATCTCACTGCGACGACTCCGCCGGCCGACAATCCCGTCACGATCGCGGCCACGCCGAACCACTGAAGTTGAGCGAATTTCATGGTCGTGAGCACTCCCCGGGCAAGCACGGCCGCAGAGGCGGCCTGGACGATCGATGAGGTCCCGAACGCCAGGGCCGCCCGCACGGTCGCGGCGGCCATCGGCGGCGGGACGGCGACGAGGAGGGATCGAAAGGGGTCGGGCGTCAGCAGGGCTCCGATCGCGCTCGGGGCAAAACCCCGGCTTTCGAGCCTACGGCGCAGAATCTCGCGACCGCGAGCCATCCGACTGTGGACCGTTCCCACCGGGCACCGCAACTCGGCCGCCGCCTGCTCGTGCGTCTGCCCGCGCAGGTAGCAGAGAACCAGCGGCGCCCGGTATCGCTCGGGGAGCCCGCTGAGCTCGCGATCGAGCGTCGCGGCGAGCTCGTCGCGATCGGTCGCCACCGGATCGGCCGCGACGTCCAGCCGATCGGCGCCCGACTCTCGGGTCCTTCGCCGGATCGTCCGCGACCGCGCCCGACTCGCCACCCGATACGCGACGCCGTACAGCCAGCTCGACACCCGATCGCGGTCCCGAATCGCCGGCGCCCTGCGCACCAGGACCAGGAACGTCGCCTGAAACGCGTCCTCGACGTCCACCGGGTCGCGGAGCATCCGACGGCAGAGCCCCAGCACCATCGGCCCGAGCCGGTCCACCAGCGCGGCGAACGCGTCCTCGTCCCGATCCGTCAGGTAACGCTCCAGCAGCGGACCATCCCCCAGCCCGGCGAGCGTCCCCTCGCCGAAGAGCCGGCCAAGCTGCCGCAAGACGACCCCTCGCCCGACGTTCGCCATCCGACCACCCCCTCGTCAGGATCGGCCCCCGAAACCGCTCCGAGGATTGGCTCGATCCTCCAGGTTACTGCACCCCGATCCCCGACCAATCCACAATTTCCCCGAAATCCTCTGACAGCGTCCCTTGCGAGCCGCGGCCACGGCGGATAGACTGCCATATGACGTCCGTCCGAGGCGACGTCCGGGGCATGACCGTCGTCCGATCGAAGGGGGTGTCCGATGCGCGAGCTGGAAAGGCCGGTGGCCCGGGTCTTCCGTCGACTGCGGGGGCAGCGGTTCCTCTCAGCGCTGGTCTGGTCGTGGGTGATCGGGCTGGGGCTGGTCGCGGCGATGATCGCCGGCGAGAAGCTGCTCCATCGGGCGATCCCCGGTCCCGACTGGATTCCGTTCGCCGTCGCCTGCGGGATTGGTGCGCTCGCCGCCGGGCTGGTCGCGATCTTCACCGGACCGAGCCGGATGGATGCCGCTGTCGCGATCGACCGTGCATTCCATCTGAACGAACGTCTCAGTTCGGCGCTGACCCTCCCCGATGGCCTTCGCGAATCGCCGGCCGGCCGGGCTCTGCTGGCCGACGCGATCAAGAAGGTGACCGACCTGGACGTCGCGGCCGAGTTCGGCCTGAAGATGCCGCGCCGGGCCTGGGCGGTCCTGATCCCGGCGACGGCCGCCGTGGTGCTCCTTTTCGCCCCAGACTGGACCCCGGCGCAGGCTCTCTCGAAGGACGCCGCCCGCCCGATTGATCCCCAGGTGATGGTCAAGCACACCCAGGCGCTGACGAAGAAGATCGCGAGCCAGCGCGAGACGCTCGACAAGGGGAAGTTCCCCGAGGCCGAGAAGCTCCTGGCCGCGATCCAGAAGAAGTCCGACGAGCTCGCCAAGGCCCCGCCCGCGGCCAAGGACAAGTTGATGGTCGAGCTAAATTCCCTCACCGACGCCCTGAAGGACCGCCAGAAGCAGCTCGGCTCGCCCGATCAGATCAACCGCCAGCTCAAGCAACTCCGCGAGATGGGCACGCAGGGCCCGGCCGATCAGTTCGCCAAGGAACTCGCCCGCGGCGACTTCCAGAAGGCCGCCGAGGAGCTGCGGAAGCTCCAGGAGAAGATGGCCTCGGGCAAGATGTCGGAGGCCGACAAGAAGGCGCTCAAGCAGCAGCTCGGCGAGATGTCGAAGAAGCTTCACGAGATGGCGAACCTGGAACAGCGGAAGAAGCAGCTTGAGGAGGCCCGCAAGAACGGCGGCCTTAGCCAGCAGCAATACGAGCGCGAGATGGAGAAGCTCAACGAGCAGTCGAAGGGATTGCAGCAGCTTCAGAAGCTCGCGAACAAGCTCGGCAAGGCGCAGGAGGCGATGGAAAAGGGCGACATGAAGCAGGCCGCCGCCCAGATGGGGATGTCGCAGGAGCAGCTCGCCCAGATGGCGAAGCAACTGGAGGAGATGCAGGCCCTCGACGGCGCGATGGCTGAGATCCAGGACGCCAAGGACGGGATGACCGGCGACGGGATGAACCAGCTTGGCGATGACCTGAACAGCCTTGGCCTCGGCAACCGGATGGGGATGGGGAATAGCAACAACGCCAGCAACCGGGGCCGTGGCCAGGGCGACCGCGCTGAGGCCCCAGACGACACCGCGACCTACAAGACAAAGGTGCAGAACCAGCTTCTGAAAGGGAAGGCGGTTTTGCAGGGGTTCACGACGCCTGGCAAGACGGTCAAGGGGGATGTCAAAATCGACATCCAGGCCGAGCTGGAAGCCGCCTCCGGCTCCTACGCCGACGCCCTCTCGAACCAGAAAATCCCCCGGAACGTCGAGCGTCACATCCGCTCGTATTACGACCAGTTGAATAAAGGGCGCTGAGCCCACGGTTGGGGGCTCGCCTGGCAATGCGTGTCTCGATCGCCGAGATCATGGCCGCGATCCTTCTGATCGGAGCGGACATCCGTGCGGTCCGATCGATCCTCGGCCATGAGGGCGGCCCGACCGATGCGTTGCTCTCCACGGCCGGGATGGTGGTGCTGACGGTCCTCGGCATCGGCCTGTTCGTCCTCAGGCGGCGAAGGCAACGCGGGGAAGCCTCGCCATTCCTGCTGGCGTTCGAGGTCGCCGGGGGCTTCCTGCTGCTGGCCTATGCGCTGGCGGCGGTGTTCGTCCCCGATGCGCTCCTCGTCCATTTTCTCTGGGCCTGGTCAGGCTACATTCGGTACATGGCGGCCTCATCCCTGGGGATGACCGGATGGTTTATCTATACCGTCGAGCTGGCGATGATGGCCCATTTCTCGGCGATCCTCCTGATACCGGCCGCGATCGCGGGTCTGGTCGCCCGGGCAAGGAGGGCGCGGGACGCCGGAGGGAGGTTGTCATGTCTCAGACCGTGGAACTGCCCGACGACCTCGCCCGGGCCTTGACCGACGAGGCGTCTCGCCTGGGGATATCGCTGTCCGACTACGCCGTCCGCTTGCTCGCGTCTGCCTGCCCTTCCGCAGACTCGGTCCGGAGCGGTGCAGACCTCGTTGCGTTCTGGCGGAGCGAGGGGCTCGTCGGCTCCCGACCGGACATCGCCGACGCTTCCGATGAGGCCCGCCGCCTTCGCGAGCAGGCCCAACGTCGCTGGCCATGAAGAGCCTGCTTGTCCTCGACACCGATGTCATCGATCCGAGGCGCTTCCAGGACCGGCGAAACGCGGGGCCTTCGGTGCATTCCGCCTCAGAGCGCGTCGGAGGTCCGGCCCCAGGGCTTGGGGATGTCGGTGACGAGCCGGCCTCCCTTGAAGATGGAGACGGTCCCGGTCGATTGCGAGATGCAGAGGGCCAGGGCCTGCGACATCGCCGTGATCCCGGCGGCGGCCTCGTGCCGGGTTCCCAGGCCGTGGGGCAGGGGAGGGTCGAGCTTCCCGCGCGGGGCCAGGTAGCGGCCCGCCGCCAGGACCACCCCGTCTCCGCGGACGATAAACGCTCCGTCGATCGCCGAGAACTCCTTGATCGTCTCTTCCAGCCGGGAGTCGAGGATGTTCCGCTCCGACTCCGGGTAGCCGTGGAACGGGTTGATGACAAGCTGGTGGCTCTGTGCCAGCACCCGCTCACTGTCGCCGACCACGAAGACCGTCCCCACAGGACGTCCCTCACGTCCCTCGACGCCCAGCTCGCCAGCGACGGTCAGCACTCGCTCGAAGACTGTCGGCGTGACATCCTCCGGCAGCGGCTCGGCGGTCGCCGATGAGAACAGCTCGATCTCCTTGCCCATGTCCAGGACCATGATCGTGTCGATCGTCCCGGAGAGGTCCAGGCCCGTCAGGCAGAGCACGCGGTCGCCGGGGTGAATCATCCCCTCGGCTGCCGAAACCAGGATCGCCACCTTGATCTGACCGGTCCGCGTCATCGGGACATCCGGGATGCGGACCACCGAGCAGAGATCGCCCCACCCCGCCGGCGCGGTGAATCCCTCGCGACGCGAGACCAGGATCACCCGGAAGTTCACGTCCTCGATCATCGCCGAGAGGTCGCAGTCTTCCTCCACCACGTCGGCGTGGAGCAGGACGACGCGCGCTCCGACCTCGCGGGCGATCGCGTGAGCGTGGCGGACCATGCTGCGGGTCATCGTCTTCACGGAGGCTCCGGGCTCACGCCTGGGACGGGGTCTAGGGGGCCGGTGCGGGCGTCGGGAACTCAACGGCGATTTGAAGGACGCCGAGATCGTCAAAATTGGGACGGGGGTCGTGGTCGCCGGTCAGCTCCAGTCGGATCACGTTGCGGCCGGGGCGCAGGAGCCCGCGCGGGATCGCCAGGCGGATGCGCTCGGGCGTGTCGCCGGCCTCGCGGACGTGGCGGTTGATGTAGTCGATTCGCTGGCCGTTGATTCGTGCGTACGTGCGCAGCTCGCCCTTGCGAACCTGGGCCGAAAAAGCGTCGGTCCCTGACTCGGGCTGAACCTGCACGACGTCGAGAACCAGCTCGGCAGGCTGGTCGGGGACGTCGGCCAGCTCGATCGATCGCTCCAGCGAGAGCCCCTCGGGCTGGGGGGGATCGAGCATTGGCCGGGTGGTCGAGGGCTCGTCGCCAAGATGGTGCGCGGCCACGTCCACAAGAATCCGGCGTCCCCATCCGGCGAGCGAGAGCCGGCGGAGAGCCTCACGGGGGATTGTCAGGGTGCCGATAAACGGAGTGGCGAGGACCAGCGAATGGCCCGTGGCGTCGATGAGCGCACCTTCCGCGAAGTCGGGTTCGGAGGCACGCTCGCCGGGGGTCGGAAGCCACTCGACGCGGGCGAGCAGGCCCTCGACCGGCGATCCCTGGGCGGGAAGGCGGCGGAGGTAGAGGCCGGAGACCTCGGCCCACTGGAGCGTGACGGGTCGCCCCTCGACCAGCATTTCGACATGGTCGCCGTTGGCGGAGCGAAGCTGGCCGAAGATCTGGTCGCCGACGACGAGCCGGGCCTCGTCCTGTCCCGGATCGACCTCGACGCTGGCTGGCGGCTCGGCGAACCGGACGAGGCGAAGGTCGTCGAAGGTTGCCGAGGGGCCGGGCTTCTCGCCGGTTCCCTCAGAGCGGACGGCCAGCCGGATCGAGCCCAGGGGACCGATCGGCTCTCGGCCGTGGGCGAGCTCTCGTCCGTCAACGGAAATCTCGGTCTCGCCGGGGCCGAACCGGATCGCGAGCCGATGCCAGCCCGAGGACCGCGCCAGCCGTTGAACCTGCAAGGTTGGTCCGCTCGGCGAGATCACCGCGAGGCTTTCCTCGGACCATCCGAGGCGAATCCGGATGGCCGCCCGGCTGGTCGGGCCTCGGAACGTGGGCTCGACGACGCACTCCCGACCGGGCGCGATCGAGCCATCGTCGTGGAAGGCGATTTCCAGCCGGCCAGCGGCCAGCGGCTCAGCCAGTTCGTGAGTGATCGACGAGGCCGGGCCCACGAGCCGAAGTGCTCGGCTGCCGTCGACGTGCGGGCCATCGACGATCTCCGGATGACCGGTCGCCGACCATCGGGATGAGTCGATCGACTCAAAACTGTCAGCCAGGACGCGGGCCTCGCCCGGGCGCTGGACGATCGCCTGGACACAGGCCCTCGGCAGGATGATCTCGCCCGAGCGGCCCTCCATCGACCAGGTAACGCGGTCATCAGCAACGGACCGGATCGTCCCCGAGAGCCGAGCCGCCTCGCCAGCGAGCAGGTGGAACGGGGGCCAACCAGCGGTCGTCGGCGGTGTGGCCGAGGTTGGAGCCTCGCGCCGGATGGTGGTTCCCGGCTCGATCCGGATCGGGGCCGAGCCGTCGGCCGGCGCGAATCGGAAACCGACGCGAGCGTTTCCCTCGATCCGTCCGGCGACCTTGCGGCCGTCGGGACGCACCAGTTCCTCGGTGGTCGACTGTCCCCGCGCGGCGCCGGCGACGGCGAACAGCGCGACGGCCAGCGCGACGGCCCCTCGTCCCATCGCAACGGCTCGGGTGATGGTCCTCATGGAAAAAGATTCTACGCCGGGGGTTGGACGACGGGCAAGGCGGGCCGGGCGCTTGCTTCTCCCGCGAGCCGGCTGCGGTTATCATCCGATCGGCCTGGAGACGACGACCCACCGGAGAGACCGACATGCCGCTGGTAGGGCCTGAACGGGATGCCTGGGCGGATCTGCAAGCCTGGGCGGGCTTGCTTGTCGTCGTCGCCGCCGCCTATCTGGCCGCCCGGATTGTGACCGGGCTTGGCCTTGCGGTCGCGTTCGCCGGATGGCGGCGATCGGAGAGTTCGCACTGGACCGAACGGGCGCGTCGGGCCTGGCCGGGACGTCAGCTTGCGCTCTGGGTCTGGATGGTCGTCCCGTATCCCTTGCTGTTCGGCCTCGTCGATCCGATGAGCTTCGCGGCCCTCGGCCGGACCTGGGCGTTCTCTCGGCTCGTCCCGGCGACGGCGAAGGACCTGCTGCTCATCGTGGCGGCCTACCTCGGCGTGATGCAGTCGCTGTTTGGCTGGGAGCGCCGGGTCAATCCGGCGGCCGCACTCGCACTGACGCCCCGGACCCGGCGCGGGACGTGGACTTTCCGCGTCGTCTTGCTGGCTCTCTGGACCTGGATCCCGTACGCACTGCTCGGCAAGTTCCTGATTGGCCGCACGGAAGTCCACCTGGCTGTAGTCGTTGTCGGCGTGCTGGCGATCGCCGCCTATCGGCTCGGCGGGGTGTTCGCGCTGCTCCGTTGGACGGGCCTCCAGCGGCCGGCTCCCGATCGGCTCCTCGCGATTGTCGACGAGATCGCCAGGCAGATGGACATCCGGCCCCGGTCAGTCGAGGTGGCGGCGCTGGCGCAGGCCAATGCGTTTGCCTTGCCGATGACCGGCCAGCTCATCGTGATGGACCCGGCGCTGGCAGTGCTCGACGATGACGAACTGGCGGTGACCTGCGCCCACGAGTTGGCGCATCTGGGCGAGCCGCGATGGGTCGCCATCGCCCGGCTGCTGTACGCCCTGCTCGGCCTTTTCTTCATCGCCCCACCGCTGATCCTGGTGTCGCTGGCGGGCTGGCCCGACGCGTTCGGGGCCGTGTTCGCCGTGTTCCTGCTCCTCCTGATCCCCGGCCTGATCGCGATCGTCCTCTTCCAGCGGCTCTACCGCCGGATGGAGGTCCGGGCCGACGCCATGGCCTCCGCAGTCGAGGTCAGGCCGGGGACCTACGCCCGGGCGCTGGAGAAGCTCTACCGGGCGAACGCGGTCCCGGTCGTGCTGGGCCAGAAGCGCGGGCACTATCCCGACCTCTACGACCGCATGATCGCCGCGGGGCTGATGCCCGATTATCCCCGGCCGTCGCCGCCGACGGGGTGGTGGGCCCTCGCCGGGCTCGCGGGCCTGCTCGTCGGGTCGATCGCCGGCGGATTCGGGCTCGTCTGCCTCGCCCGTGCGATCGAGTGAGACCGCTCGGAGTCCGCCCCGGCCGGCGATCTTCGACCCGCCTCGATCGTCAGTCGTGCGGGTAGTTCTCCAGGAAGCGGGCGAGCTTCTGGAAGTCGGAGCCGGCGTCGATCCGGCGGATGACCGTGACCAGCGTGTTGGGGTCGACCAGCTCTTCAAACGGGACGTAGTGCAGGCTCAACTGGCCGGCGACCGAGACAAGGACGCCGTCGCGCCCCTCCTCAACCAGCGCCCGATACGCACCGACGCCAAGCTGGCTGCCGAGGATGACGTCGAAGGCGTGGGGCAGGGCGCACCGGATCTCGTAGCCAAGCTGCACGCCGGTCACCCGGCGCTTCTGGCCGGTCTGCTTCTGGTACTCGGCCTCGACCCATTTCGCCAGGTTCTTGCCCAGTTCGGTCTGCGGGAGCGAGATGTGGCCGTGCTCGTCGAACTTCGCCCCTTGCAGGTACTTCGACGGCAGGTACTCGGCCAGGCCCTCAGCCACCACGATGGCGCCGAACTCCTTGCCTTCCTTCTCGCGACCCAGCATCACCCGGACGATATCGCCGACGAGTTTGTCGGCGTCCATCACCTTCCGGGTGCTCGACTTGCCGGTGTTCGGGTCGGTGATGGTTTCCTCGGTGAGGTAGCCGTCGTCGAGGTCCTCAACGGCGAAGACCTTGCTGGCCTCGCCCGCGACGTAGGCTCCATAGGCGAGCCAGCCGGCGCTTCGGCCCATGGTCTCGACGATGAAGTACATCCGCCCGGCCTCGGCATCGGCGATCAGGTTGCGGATCTCACTGGCGAGGAACTCGACCGCTGTGAAGTAGCCGAAGGTGAAGTCGATTCCGCGATAGTCGTTGTCGATCGTCTTGGGGACGTGGACCACCGCGATCCGCCGGGCGCCCTCGGGCATTTGGTCCTGGTACATCTTGAACTTGTTGGCGGTCTTCAGCGTGTCGTCGCCGCCGATGGAGACCAGAGCGTCGACGCCCATCGAGTCGAGCGCCTTGTGGACCCTCGCCAGCAGTGCGGTGCGCTGCGGATCCTTGAGATGGGCGGGGCTGGAGACGTCCTTGCCGGGATTGGTGCGCGAGGTCCCGATCAGGATGCCCCGGGTGTTTCGGGTGCGCTTGAGCCTCGCCTGGTCGAGCCGGATGTAGTCTCGGCCCTCCTGCATCGGGTGGTCATCGCCGAACTCGACGAGGTGCGCGTAGCCGTTGAGGATGCCGACGACCTCGATGCCCTGGCGGAGGAACGACGCGGCGGCCGTCGAGATTACCGCGTTGGCGGCCGGCGCCGGGCCGCCCGCGAAGAGGATCGCCACGCGTCGGATCGGCCGTTGGGATGATGAGGCAGAGGGCATGGATAAGCTCCCAGGTATTCCGTTCGTTTTGTGCGATGTTTCGATCAAGGCCAACGTTCGGTCGGATGCGGCCCCGACGCGGGGGCCGGCCGGGCGGCTCCGCTCGGTTCCGCCCGGCCCGACCTAATTTCCCGGATCGCTCGGTCCGCGTCAACGCGAGAGGCCGTCGCATCAGGGCTGATGCACCAGCCCGGCGATCGCCTGGAACGAGTCGCGGAGGTCGACATACAGCTTCCGATAGATCGCATAGGCCCGGTCGTAATAAGCCTGGACCTTCGGGTCGACGGTAGTCGATTCGACGACGCGGATGGTGGCGTCGCACGCCTCGGGGACCGTCGCGAAGCCGCCCGTGCCCACCTGTGCCAGCAGCGCCACGCCGAAGGCCGGGCCCTCGGTTGAGTTGAGCGTCTGGACCCCCGCGCCATAAATATCGGCCTGGATCTGCCTCCAGAGCGGGTTGCGGGCGCCGCCGCCGGAGGCGCGCACCTCCTCGATCTTGACGCCCATCTCGCGGATGAGCTCGAGGCTATCCCGCATCGCGAAGGTGGCGCCTTCGAGGACGCTCCGGATCATGTGGGCCCGGCCGTGTCGGACGGTCAGGCCGATCCATCCGCCTCGGGCCTCGGGGTCGAAGTGGGGCGTTCGCTCGCCGGTCAGATAAGGCAGGAAGAACAGTCCCTCGGCGCCCGGGCCGACGGTCGCGGCCTCGTCGGTGAGGAGGAAATACGGGTCGACGCCCCGCTCCCTGGCCATCGCCGTTTCGGCCTTGCCCAGTTCGTTGCGGAACCACTGGAAGCTTCCGCCCGCGGCCAGGACGACGCCCATCACATGCCAGGCTCCTGGGACCGCGTGGCAGCCGCGCTGAAGCCGTCCCAAAGGGTCGAAGCCGAGCGTTTCGGCGTGCGCGAAGACCACGCCCGAGGTCCCCATCGTCGCCGAGACGACCCCCTGGCGGACGATCCCGTTGCCCACCGCGCCGGCGGGCTGGTCGCCGCCGCCACCGACCACCGGCGTCCCCGGCTTCAGGCCGGTCGCCTTCGCCCCGATCTCGCTCACGCGCCCGCTGACCTCGGGGCTCTCGTAGCAGGCCGGCAGAAGCGCGGGGTCGATCTGAAGCTTCGAGAGAAGCTCGCCGCTCCATCGACGATTCGCAACGTCAAGCATCAGCGTTCCCGAGGCATCGCTGACCTCGGTGGCGTAGGTCCCCGTGAGTCGATAGCGAACGTAGTCCTTCGGCAGGAGAACCTGCCGGACGCGGTCCCAGTTCGCCGGCTCGTGGCGGCGGAGCCAGAGCAGCTTGGGCGCGGTGAAACCGGTCAGCGCCGGGTTGGCGACCATCCGGATCAGTGCCTCACGCCCGCCAGCCTTCTCCTCGATCTCTCGGCACTCAGCCGCGGTGCGCTGGTCGTTCCAGAGAAGAGCCGGGCGGATGACCTCGCCGGCTTCATCCAGGAAGACCGAGCCGTGCATCTGGCCGCTCAGTCCGATCCCGGCGACGTCCTCAGGACGGAGCTTCGCCGAGGCCAGCACCCGGCCGATCGTCTCGGCGGTCGCCTCCCACCAGAGGTGCGGATGCTGCTCCGACCAGCCGGGGCGGGGGTGCTCGCACGGGTACTCGGCCGTCGCCGAGGCGAGGATCGTCCCTCGCTCGTCGATCGCGAGGGTCTTGGTCCCGGACGTGCCGATGTCGATGCCGAGCGTGACGCTCACGTCGAGATCTCCCACCGCTCCCCGCACCGCAAGATGCACTCCATGGCACTCAGTGGCAAACTTTGCGCCTCGGTCGCGAACACCTCGACGGGGACCGTGTTAAATGTGAACATATCGTAGTGATGCGGGACAACGTATCGGGGTCGGACGCGGGCGGCCAGTTCGACGGCCTCGGCCGCCGACATGTTCCCCGGAACGCCCCGCGCGGGGTCTCGTCCGTTGATTGGCAGGAACATTGCGTCGAACGGTTCGAGTCCAAGTTGGTCCAGCAGGCTGTCGTAGGCCAGGGTATCGCCGCTGTGGTAGAGTCGGCGCCCCTCGGTCTCGATCACGAACCCCAGATAAAGATGATGACCGCGGGCGTCGGTGTCGAGACCCTCGTGCGCCGAGGGGATCGCGCGGACGCGGAAACCGGCTCGTTCGAGCGTGTTCCCGGCGTCGATACCCTGGATGCGATCGGGCGGGATGTCGAGCGTTCGGGCGTATTCGACGAGTGCCTCGGGGACGACCAGAAGCGCCCCTGGCGAGGCGGCCATCAGGTCGGGAAGGGTGCCTGGGTCCATGTGGTCGGAGTGTTTGTGGCTTGCCAGGACGAGATCCACACCGCGCAGGTCGGCGCCTCGGAGTGGGGCGCGGCTCATCCGGACGTGTGGCTTCTCGGTTCCCTCGTATTTCCTCGTCAGGTGTTCGGAGAGATAGAGGTCGATCGCCAGCAATCCCTCGGGCGATTTGATGAGATAGCCGCTCTGCCCGAGCCACCAGACCGCGAGCGATCCGGGCGCGGGGCGGGTCTGCTGGATCTCGTCGATCAGTGCGGAACCCGATCGGATCGGCTCGATCATCGGTCCAGCTCCGCGCGGACGATCCTGACTCCCTCGACCATCGCTTTTGCCTTGGCGACGGCGACGTGTCGGGCCGTCTGCGAGAAGCCGCAATCCGGGGTGACCGAGACGCGCTCCTCATCGACGAACTTGAGGACGGTCCGAAGCCGGTCGGCGACCAGTTCGGGCGGCTCGATCCAGGTGTTCTTGACGTCCACCAGCCCAACGGCGACATCCATCGTCTCGGGCAATTCGGCCAGCAACTCCACCTCGGCCATCTCTCGACTGGCGAACTCGAGCGCGAGCTGATTCACGGCGGCCCGGCCGACGTGCGGGAAGAGCGGCCGATACGACCGTCGCCCGACCGCGCGCGCCCGGTAATTACCGAAGCACATGTGCATGCTTATGTACGCATCGACGCCGCGGACGGTGGCCTCGATGACCTGAAGGAAGAAGTCGGCGGTGCCGGGGTGGCAGGCGAAGCTGGGCTCGTCGAGCTGGATGAAGTCGGCGCCGGCATCCGCGAGGGCCTTCAACTCGGCGTGGACGATCGGGACAAGCGCCTCGGTGACGGCCGTTCGATGGGGATAGACGTCGCCGCCGTCGATGCATCCGGCGAGTGTGAACGGGCCGGGGACGGGCATCTTGGCGGGGGCGTTTGTGACCTCGCGGAGGCGCCGCCACTCGTCGAGCGTGCCGAGGCCGTCGGGCGCGGAAAGAGGCGAGACGCATCGATATCGGTCGCGCTGATCGTGGGCCGGAGCGCCCCAGCGTCGGAGTCTCGAAACGGGCTCGATCCCGCGGAGGAAGTCGTAGAAGCCGAGGTTGAAGTCGACGCGGGTCATCTCGCCGTCGGTGATCCGGTCAAGACCGGCGGCGATCTGGTCGTCGACGGCGAGGCGGACGGCGTCGCGGACGGCCTCCTCGCGGTCGGCGGGACCGAAGCGATGGGGGCGCTCGGCGACATCGGCGATGAAGGATTCGTACCAGCCGGGGAACGACCAGCTCCCGATGATGGTGGCGGGGATGAGCGGCAAGTCGTTCATGCGATCGACCCTCGGGGATGCAAGGGCCCGCCCGACCTCGCGACGGGTGAGCCATTCCCCCGATTCTCGCGCGATCGGGGCCGCGTGGGAAGGGGCGACTCTCCGCTGGCGGAGGGGCTTCTCGTGGGATAAACTTGGCTGGATTCATGCCTGCTGGATCGCCCCGTCCGCGAAGCCCGAGGAGATTCCAATACATGAGCGCCGAAGCCCCGAGTTTGCCGCCGGCTTCCCCGGCCGTCGCGCCCCGGCGCCGGGGCGGGTTTCGGGTGCCGATGTTGGCGCTGGTACTGGTGGTCGGAGCCTTTGCCCTGGCGTTCGCGGCGCTCCGGATCGCGTCGGACGCCTGGTATGCCGCGACCTATACCTACACCGTCTTCCTGCTGCTGACCTCCGTTCTCGCGGCTCGATTCACCCGAGGGCGCGAGCGGTCGTTCTGGTTCGGATTCGCCGTGTTCGGCTGGGGGTTCTTCGTCCTGGAATGCGAGTTGGGGACCAACCCGTTCCTCGTTCGCTTCGACCCAGACGCGGGCAAACACCTGCTCAATCGGAACCTGCTCACGTCCTGGCTTATCGGATATCTGTCGCCACTCCTGCGGGCCCCGACGGATCTCCTCATGCAGGTCGATCCGATTACCTGGAACACACTCGGCATCCTCCACATGATGATGACGTTGGCGATCGGGGGCGCCGGAGGCTTGCTCGCGTGCCTGATTCGTCGGCGTTCCCGAGGCCGAGCGCCGGCGCACCTGGTTGCGATCGTGGCGGGGATGGCGGTCGCCGGCGCTGTCCCTGTTGCGGTCGAGAACGCCCGGAAGCCGGTCGCGTTCTTCCCACCGGGCACCTTCGAACGATCGAAGCTGGGGATCAAGGACTTCACCTCGCAGCGGTATTCCGAGCAACTGGCCGCGATGGGCGAGACGCCGCTGCCTCCCCTCGCTGCGCGGGATAAGAGGGCCGCTGTTTATCGGTTTGTTTGGCTGACGACCTACCATCATCCGATCGGCGTCCGGGTCGAGCGCGACGCCTCGGGAGCCCGACTCCGGGGCCCGCTGTATACGGCGGTCAACCAGTACGTCCTGGAGGCGACCGGCCTCGACCTGACAAGTGAAGGGGGGTATTTCGGCGAGGGGCCCGGATTTGGGCTGCGATGACCCCTCGCTGGCGGACGGTACCCGATCGACGAGGTCTCCGTTGCCATCGGCCAGACGCTGGGCCGGTTCGTCTTTGTAGGAGCCGGCTCCAGCCGGCGATGATTGCGTCACGAAAGGCTTTGAGCGGATCGGGAGCTGGAGCTCCCTCCTACAAGGGCGAGCGCTCCGATCCGACGCGGTGGAGAAGTCGATCTGCCCTGTAGGAGCCGGCTCCAGCCGGCGATCTTCGCGTCACGATCGTTTTGTAGGGTGGGCACCGCCCACCGAGGAGAAGCGATCGCCGGTGGGCGGTGCTCCCCCTACAAAACCGCCTCGAAACGAGGGCCGGTAGGCGGTTCCCACCGACCATTCGCTTCGCAGGCTGCAGGACACGATCGGACC
>DAIDKV010000121.1 GCA_027449865.1 Planctomycetales bacterium | reverse complement strand
GGGGTTAGGGGGTGGTTCGCGCTCGGACCAGAGGAGCGATGGCACCCGACGACTCACTTATGAAGATCCCCCGATCTTGGACGCAGGGACTGCCCTAAAGTCCAATTGCTTGCGTGGGTGCGAATAATCCGGGCTAGAGCGCGTGATCGTTGGATGGCCGATGTCTCCCACCAACCCGACGCGCCAGCAAGGGTTCCGACTCGAAGACCCTTGCTGGCGCGTCGGGTTGGTATGAGGAGTCGGCTCCCACCGGCATCGTCCATGCAACCGTTAATCGCTCTAGCCCCGGCGCCCGGCCCACTTCAGCGCGATCATTCCGAGCGGCGGCAAGACCAGGTTGAGCGACTGGAAATGCCCGTGCCAGCCGACCGGCGTGGTGTACACGCCGCCGATGTTCCCCTGTCCGCTCCCGCCGTAAAGCGTGGCGTCGGAGTTCAAAATTTCCTGCCAGTGCCCCGCCCGGGGAACGCCGATCCGATAATTCGGCCGAGGGATCGGCGTGAAGTTGCAGGCGATCAAAACGATCTGGTCGGGCTCCGGTCCCTTCCGAAACAGGCTGATGACACTCTGCTCCGAGTCATGGACGTCGGCCCAGGCAAATCCCTCGGGGCGGAAGTCCAGGAGGTGCAAAGCTGGCTCGGCCCGATAAGTCGTGTTCAGGTCGCGGACCCATCGCCGAAGCCCCTGGTGCATCGGGTGGTCGAGCAGGTGCCAGTCGAGGCTGCTATCGTGGTCCCACTCTCTCGGCTGCCCCAGCTCGTCGCCCATGAAGATCAGCTTCTTGCCCGGCTGCGCGTGCATCCAGCCGAAGAGAAGACGCAGATTCGCGAACTTCTGCCACTCGTCGCCCGACATCTTTTCCAGCAGCGAGCCCTTGCCGTGCACGACCTCGTCGTGTGAGAGCGGCAAAACAAAGTTCTCGTTGAACGCGTAGACGCCGCGGAACGTCAGCTTGTCGTGGTGATACTTGCGGAAGACAGGATCGTCGGTCAGATAGTTGAGCGTGTCGTGCATCCAGCCCAGGTCCCACTTCATGTCGAAGCCAAGTCCGCCCACGCTTGTCGGCCGGGAGACCATCGGCCAGGCCGTCGACTCCTCCGCGATCATCAAAACGCCGGGAACCTCGATATCCACCCGCTCGTTCAGCCGCCGGAAAAACGCGATCGATTCCAGATTCTCCCGGCCGCCAAACTCGTTCGGCACCCACTCGCCCGCCTTCCTCGAATAGTCGAGGTAAAGCATCGAGGCAACCGCGTCAACCCGGAGCCCGTCGATGTGATGGACGTGCAACCAGTAAAGCGCGTTGCTGATCAAAAAGTTGGCGACCTGCGGCTGGCCGTAATGGAATATATAGGTGTTCCAGTCTTTCTGGAACCCACGGCGAGGGTCGGGGTGCTCGTAGAGCGGCGTGCCGTCGAACGTCGAGAGTCCGTGCGGATCGTCCGGGAAGTGCGCGGGGACCCAGTCGAGCAGGACGCCTATCCCCTTTTGATGGAGCGTGTCGACCAGGAACCGAAAATCATCCGGCGTGCCGAACCGGCTGGTTGGGGCGTAGTAGCCCGTCACCTCGTAGCCCCAAGAGCCGTCGAACGGATGCTCGGCGACCGGCATCAGCTCGACGTGCGTGAAGCCCATCTCGTGCGCGTATTCGGCGAGCCTGGGGGCGACCTCGCGGTAGGTCAGCCATCGGTTATTCTCTTCGGGGACGCGCATCCACGAGCCGAGATGCACCTCATAGATCGAGATCGGCGAGCCCGGTGATTGCCGGTCCTCGCGCCCGGCCATCCAGTCGCGATCGCCCCACTCGTACCGGGCGAGGTCCCAGGTTCTGGACGCTCGACCGGGGCGCAGCTCGGAATAGAAGGCGTAGGGATCGGCCTTGTCGAGCCGCTTCCCGCCGCTCTTCGGATGGATCGCGTACTTGTAGCAGGCGCCCGGCTCGACGCCCGGGATGAACCGCTCCCAGATTCCGCCATCACCTCGGTGCTGCATCGGGTCGGCGGCGGGGTTCCAGTCGTTGAAGTCGCCGATCACCGAGACGGACGCCGCATTCGGCGCCCAGACGGCAAACGAATACCCGAGTGTCCCGTCGCGTTCGGCCGGATGGGCGCCCAGCTTCTCCCACGATCGATAGTGCGTCCCCTCGGCCAGCAGGTAGAGGTCGAAATCGCCGAGGGCCGACCCGGCGATCGCTCCATCAACCGGCCGAACCGACCCCGTCCTGGCCGGAGGCGGACCGCCCGGCGAGGCCGGCGGCTCGATCATCGCGGCAATCCCTCGCAACGGGATGGCGACCCAGTCCGGCCGGTTGTTCAACTCGTAGAGTAGTTCATACAAAATCTTGTCAAGCGTGTAAGCTTCGAGCAGAAGTGCGAGCGACTCGGCATCGGTCGGAAGATAGGCCGCGTGGCCCGACGATTCGCGGTAGGCTCGCCAGAAGGCGGCCGAGACCCAGTCGCGCCAGAGCCGGGCCCAGGGTTCCAGGCGGGCGAGGTCGTCGGGGTGGGCCTTCGCGTGCTCGAAGAGCGCGGCATGGGCCGCGTAGTCGAACGATCGGAGCATCCCGACCACGTCCTTGATCGGCGACCTCTTCTCGCGACGCTCCTCAACACTCCGGGCGGGCTCTCCCTCGAAGTCGAGGATGTAGAAGTCATCGTCCGAGCAAAGGACCTGGCCGAGATGGTAGTCGCCGTGGACGCGCGTCTTGACGACCTTCGCCTTCATCCCGGCGAGGCCCCGGAGCCGGTCGCGAAGGACTTCCGATCGCTCCAGGACGGCCCGCGCCGACGGGCCGGCGTTCGCCGGAAGCCCATCGAGGTGCGACCGGAGCGCATGGAGCGCGGTGTCCAGCTCGCCTTCAACCTGCTTCCGCAAGCCTTCCAGGTCGTTTCGGGTGATCGGCTCGGGGGCGAAGGCGGTCTCGCGAGTGTCGCTCGCCAGCGCCCGGTGAAGCTCGGCCGTCCGCCGGCCGAGGAGAGCCGCCGATCCGAGATAGCGACCGATCCACTCCCGGACCTTCGGCGGCGGCTCCTCGCCGGCCCGATCGAGAGACGATCGTCCGTCGGCCGCGGCAACGGCGGCCGACGGGAGCCGGGAGACACGCTCGAAATATCCTTGCAGCTCGTGCAAGGCATGTTCCCAGCCGTTCCCCTGGTTGGGGACAAGTTGCTGAAGGATCGCGAGCGAGGTCGGCTCGCCGTTCTTGCGGTGCAGTTCGAGGGCGCCGGCGACCTTCGGCACGCGGTCGAAATCGGTCCGCTCGCCGAGGAATCGTCCGATCTCGAAGTCAGGGTTGACCCCCGGCTCGACCCGGCGAAACACTTTTAATATCAGGCGATGATCGAATATCACCGCGGTGTTGCTCTGCTCGGCCTTGCCGAGGATCACCTCCATCGGGGCGTCGGCTGGCCCACGTGCCTCGTCGAACGGCGCGGTTCGGATCGCCCGGACCTCGCCCGAGGCGCCCCGCATCACGCGACCCTCGGCGATTGCGTCGAGCATCGCCCGGCAGACCTTCGGGTCGGCCATCCCGTCGTAAAGAAGCCGGGCCGGGCCGCGCGGACCCTCGATCCGCGCGATGACCCGCGAGGGAGCCTCGCGGGCGAGCCGGTCGACCTCGGGACCGGCGGCGATCCGGACGGGCAGAAAATAGGTGTCGAGGTGCCCGTCGCGATATCGGGCTTCGACCAGCAGGAAGACCGTTCCCTCGGGAAACCCCCGGGGAGCGACCGCGTCGGCGATCCGCATCGTCTCCAGCTCGCGGGCCTTGGCGGCGTACCAGCGCTGCCGGGCGAGGAACGCCGGCAGGCCCTGGCGCTCAAGCGCCTCGCGCAGGTTCCCCTCGAGTAACCCTTCCTCGCCTCGTCCCGCGCGCAGTACCGTCATGGTCGATCGCTCCGCTTCGGCCGTCGGTTCGTCCTCAGGAGTAGTAGTCGAAATCGCGCTCCGACTTGATCTTCCGGCGCACCCGGAAAACCTGGGCGGGGCTGGCGGCGGGGTCGAGAAGCACGAAGTTCGACTCACCATGCCAGAGGTATCGGGCGTCCCCGATCAGGTCGTGAACCTGGAACGATTCTCCGTGCTCCGTCGGCAGACCCAGCTCCCCGAGCGGGAGCCGGACCCATCCCGACTGGACATGGTGCGGATCCAGGTTGACCGCCACGAGAACGATGTTCGAGAGGTCAGGCGTTATCTTGCCGTAGAAGAGGATCTGGTCGTTGTCGCTTGGGAAGAACCGCAAATTGCGGTCGTAATGAAGCGCGGGGTTCGCGCGACGGATCGCATTGAGCCGGGCGATGTACTCGCGCAGACTGGCCGGATCGTCGCGGTTCCAGTGGCTGACCTGGTACTTTTCCGAGTCCAGATACTCCTCCGATCCATGCCGGACGGCCTTCCCCACGCAGAGCTCGAACGGCGGCCCATAAATCCCGTAGGTCGCTCCAAGAGTCGCCGCGAGAACGGCCCGAACCTGGAACGCCGCGCGGCCGCCGTACTGCAAATATTCGGGAAGAATGTCGGGCGTGTTGGCGAAGAGGTTCGGCCTCATGTACTCGGCCGATTCCGTCTGTGTCAGCTCCGTGAAGTATTCGATCAATTCCTGCTTGGTATTCCGCCAGGTGAAATACGAATACGACTGGGTATATCCGCCCTTCGCCAGCCTTCGCATCACCTTGGGCCGGGTAAAAGCCTCGGAAAGGAAGATGACCTCCGGATCGCGGGCCTGAACCTCCGCGATCACCCAGTCCCAGAACGGGAAGGGCTTGGTGTGCGGGTTATCCACGCGGAAGATCTTGATTCCCCGGTCGACCCAGAAGAGAAAGACGTCGCGCAGCTCGTTCCAGAGGGCGCGCCAGTCGCTCGATTCAAAGTCGATCGGATAGATGTCCTGATATTTCTTCGGTGGATTCTCGGCGTACTTGATGGTGCCGTCGGGCCGGTGGCGAAACCACTCGGGATGCTCGCGGACGTAGGGGTGATCGGGCGAAGCCTGGAAGGCGATATCCATCGCGATCTCGATCCCCAGCTTGCCGGCCGCGTCGACGAGTCTCTCGAAGTCGTCGAAGGTGCCAAGCTGAGGGTGGATCGCCTTGTGGCCTCCCTCGTCGGAGCCGATGCCCCAGGGACTCCCCGGATCGTTCGGCCCGGCGTGGAGGGTGTTGTTCGGGCCCTTCCGGAAACTCTTCCCAATCGGGTGGATCGGAGGAAGGTACAGCACGTCGAAGCCCATCGAGGCGACATACGGGAGGAGAGCCTCGACGTCGCGAAACGACCCATGTTTGCCAGGCTCGGACGAGGCCGACCGAGGGAACATCTCGTACCAGGCGCCGTATCGGGCTCGCTCGCGCTCGACAACGATCCCGAGAACGCGTTCATGGGTCTGGCTGCCGTCTCGGTCGGGATAATGGGCCATCGCGGCGGCAAGTTGTGGATCGCGGGCGGCGGCAACCCGCGCGGCCGGATCGCCCTCGCGGAGCATCTCGGCGCGACGGCGAAGCCAGTCTCCCTCCGGACCTCCGGCGCGTTCGGCCGCGTTTCCGACCAGCACCGCGCCTTCCAGAAGCTCGCTGGCGACTTCCTGGCCGGCGTCTACCTTTTTCGAGAGGTCGCGAAGCCAGGTTCCGAAGCGGTCGATCCAGGCCTCGACCGTGTACTCATGCCGCCCCATCTCCGTGACGCGGAAGCTCGCGCTCCACCGATCGTTCCCCTCGGCGCGCATCGGGATTTCGGACCATCGATCCGACCCGGCCGCCCGGTGCTTCACGACCGAGGCGAGCATGTCGTGCCCCTCGGCGAAGAGATCGGCCGAGACCGTGACCTCTTCGCCCACGGTCCGCTTGATCGGAAACCGGCCGGCGTCGATCTCGGGCCGGACCCCCTCGATCACCACGCGAGAGGGCGACCCCTCGCCCCGTCGCGATGGCTCTGCGCGTGAAGCGATCGCCATGGTTCGTCCTGCAATCCCCCGGGCCACAATCGAATGCCCGGACCGGGCCTGACGCCCGCCCGGGAAAAATCCCGCCTCTGTACGTGCAGCTATCATACCGGAGAATCGTCGGCCGAAGCGACCCCCGCCCACCGAGGACCCCGATCGATGCCAAATCATCTTCCCCTGCTGGCCGCGCTGGCCTCGACCCTTTACATGACCGGCGCCATCGCCGTTGTCCACCGGGTGCATTACCCGCTCTTTGATCGCGTGGAGGCCTCGGCGTTTCTACGATACCACCAGCAGCACGTCCGGTTGATCACGCCGGTTGTGGCCCTGCCGATGGTCGTCGAGCTACTCGCCAGTGGATGGCTGACGATCTGGCCCCCGTCGGGTTCGAATCGATGGCTGGCCGGTTCCGGACTGATCGCCGCGCTGGTGACCTGGGTGGTGACGGCCTCGCTTTCGGTCCCGCTTCACAACCGGCTCGCCGAGGGATTCGACCCGACCTCGCATCGGACCCTGGTACGCACCAACGCCATCCGTGCCGTGGCCTGGTTCCTTCACTCGGGGATCGTCCTGGCGATGACGGCGCTGGCGCTCGGTTGAATCCTTTGTCCTTGATCCGACGGCCGCTCGGGTGGTCCCAGCACGAGCACGCCCAGCATCACCAGAAAGATCGCATTTTTGAAGAGGCCGGCAAGAATCAAAACGAGGCTTTCCCTCGGGAATGTCCCGGCCATCGCAGGGACGATCAACGTCGCCGCGGTTCCGGCTGTCAGCAGGAGGAAGCTTCGTCGAGCGGCTGGGCCTTCCATCGTGGCGATGAAGGGCAGGAGCCAGATCAGGAACTGCGGCGAGAAGACCTTGCCGGCGACGATGAACGCCAGGATGGCCGCGCCGCTGTATCGAACGCCCTCCCTGGCTCCCCGCCTCGCGTGGACGATCGCGACCCAGAGAACGGCCGCGGCCTGAATCGGCAGGACGAGCGGGAGTAATCGAGGGGTCCAGGGCGTGACCGAGGCCCAGGCCGCACGATCGCGAACGATCTCGATCCTCTCGCCGGTCGCCTTCGCGGCGAGCATCTGGAGCCCCGAGTAAACGCTCCCGTATTCAAGCCCGCGGCCAATCTGGTAGGAGAGCGACCCGGCCAGGCCCTTCGGCCCTCCGATCGCGAGCCAGAGGAGAAGCCCCGCCACCAGCGTTGAGGCAAGAACGACCAGCCCGCGACCCCGAGGAGATCGCGAGAGGTCGCCGGGCGCCTCGACCATCACGATCGCCGCCGGGCTAATCTTCAGAAGGGTGCCCAGCCCGGCCAGTAATCCGCCGATCCCTCGACGACCCGACTCCCAGGCGATCGCCGATGAAAAGGCGAGGAACATCGTCGCCGCGTCGTATCGCGTGACGATCAGTCGCGAGAGCAGCGCATAAACAATCGTGTAACGAACGAGGGCCCATCGAACCCTCTCTGGACCCGACCGGGTATCCACCCAGACCGCCATGAGCGCGACGGTCGCGGCGTGGAACGCCAGCATCTCGACTCCAAACCCGATCTTGAAGCCAACCTCTCCGCGCGCGATCAGGGCGGGAACCAGGAAAAGCGGCAGAGCCATCGGGGGATACTCGATCCGGAAGTCGCGATAGGGGATCTCGCCGTTGAGGGTTCGGGTGGCATACTGGAGGTAAAGATCGGTGTCGTCGCGGCCGGATCGAAGCTTCGCGGCGATTGTCGCGGTCGTTAGCAGGCACTGGACCGCCAGGGCGATGAGGACCGGTCGAACGAGCGCCGCGTTTCTGAACTTCCCGCCGGATGTCGATTGCATCCCTGATCTCCGGGCCGCTGAAATCGGTGATCGATGATCCTCGAAGGATTTCCGAGGACACTGCCATCTGTCGAGACCGGCCTGTGCCTCGTAACATGATGACCGCGGGCCGCGGGATATCGGCGGCCATCCTGTCCACGCCGGCCCGAGGGCCGGTCGATCCCATCTTCTCGGGAGCGAGGCGATCGCATGAGACCCGTTCAGATCACTGCTTTCTCGTTGTGTTTGGTTGCCGGCCTTTCCTGGGAGGCGCGGGCCGAAGAGCCCGGAGCGCTCCTCGATCGGGCGATCCAGGCGATCGGCGGCGAGGAAAAACTCAAGAAGGCCGAGACGCTCTCCTGGGACTCGAAGGGCACCGTCAATTTCAACGGAAACGACGTCTCCTTCAAGGGGAAGGCGATCGCCCACGGTCTCGATCAGATGCGCAGGGAGATCGTGTTTGCGGGGGATGACGGGGAACGGACCTTCCTGATGGTTCTGGGCGGCGACAAGGGGTGGTGGAAGTTCGGCGAACAGCCGACCGAAATGGAAGGCGACGCCCTCGCGAACGAGAAGCGGAACGCCGCGATGGAGGTTCTTTCGACCACCCTCGTCGGTCTGAAGGCGAACGGATACAAGCTCGAATCGGCGAGCGAGGCGATGGTGGAAGGGAAGCCGGCCCTGGGCCTCAAGATCACGATGCCGAAGGGGAAGGACTTCACCCTCTTCTTCGACAAGGCGACGAACCTGCCGGTGAAGGCGGTTGCCCGGGTCACGGGCTTCCAGGGCGAGGAGTTCACCCAGGAGACGTTCTTCCGCGATTACAAGGATTTCGGCGGAATCAAGAAGGCGACCCGGATCGAGATGAAGCGCGACGGCGAGGACTTCATCAAGACCGAGGTGAGCGATTTCAAGGTCCTCGACAGGGCCGATCCGAAGGCGTTCACCGAGCCTTCGTGAGCCGGCGATCGGCGAGCCGCTTTCGGTCTCGGCCAGCGACTTTCAACGCTCCAGGACACCGGGCCGCGGGATGACGAAGCCCTTCACGGCGACATCGACCTGCGGCCAGTCCTGGGGTGCGGTGACGACCTCGTAACCACGGCCGTCGACGACGACGGTGTCCTCGGTGCGTGCGGCCTGGACGCTCGGGCTCCAGGCGATCGCCGTGTCGGACTCGAGAATAAGCGTGCTATCGGGACGAAGAACCACCTCACGCGGCGAGTACCCGACGATGTTCCCCTGATAGTCGAGCGTCCACTCATCGGGGTGTTCAAACTTCTCGTAAATCCGCCGGGCGCGCCGAAAGACCTCGCAAACGGGCTCGTTCGGCCTGGAGAAGAAGATGCAGGTGGCGTCGACCATCGTCGCGAGCGAGTGGTTCTGGCGAAACTCGCGGTCGGGCGGACCGAACGAGACCGTGCGCGTGACCGAGGCGCAGAGGCCGTGTCGGCGCCCGGTCACCGCGATCGTCGCGCGTCGATGGATGGGCAGAGCCTTGAAACTCGGCTGACGAAACCGCGCCAGTCGGTCGTCGCTGGCGACCCGAAGGTCCACCGGAATGACCCCCTCGCGGATTAACCGGTGCGCCAGGTGACCGGCGACGTCGGCCTCGCGCTCGCCCTGATCAAAATTTCGGCAGGTGGCTTCCACGGCGAGAGTCAGGGTGCGCCCCAGTTCGCGGAGCCGCTGCCGTTCGAGGGGGGTCAGGCGGCGTCTCAGGGCTCTCAACGCGTCGTGCTCGCGCTTCATCGGCGAGCAAACCGGGCCGCCCATGTCCGTAGCAACACGCTTATTATGGCAGAGTTCGGCGACCACCTGAAAGGGTTCGTCGTACCAGGGGCGCTCCTTGAGCTGAAAGCCGAGGCCGGCCAGTTCCTCCTCGAAGACGCGCAGGCTCTGAACGTTGTCGGTGATCACGGCCCGGCAGTTCCGGTTGATGTAGAGCATCACCGCGCCGGGGCCGCCCAGGAGATCCTGGCCAAGGTCGCCGCCGGAAGTGAACCAGGCGAGCGAGTCGGCCATTCCCAGGACCACGGCGTCGTGGCCGGTCGTGCCGAGAAACTTTCGGATGCGCTCGTGCTTCGCCTCCACGTCGTCGCGACGCGCCTGCAACTCGGCGTCGCCGTGATCGACGGTCGGATCCGCAAGGGCCGGCAGAGTATCGACATCCGGACGATCCGCCGCGGTGTGGAGGACCCGGTCGAACTCGATCGTCAAATCGAGAGCACCGGGGACCGATGCGTTCAAACCAGTGAACGGCATTCCGGTAGACACGAACCCACCTCCCAAAGCGAATCCGAACGCCTTCATCCCTGGAGGCGTGCGACCGACGCAAGGCTCGACTGGCTATGGGGTACGAGACAGGCTCCCCTTATCGTTCCATGTTGTCGCGAGGAATTCAAGGAGGCGCCGGGTCAAATCTCCGTAATGAACCGGGAAGTCGAGCGCATGTCCGCCGTTGACCAGGACGAGTTGATGCGGAACGCCCGAGGCTGTCAGTGCGCCGGCCATCGCTCGGGACTGGCCGACCGGCACGAGGGGATCCTGTCGGCCGTGTACCAGGAACATCGGCGGATCGCCCGGCGCGACATGATCGATCGGTGAGGCCGCCGCGTATTCCGAGGGAACCTGCCTCGGCAGACCGCCCAGAAACTGGGCCGCCGCCAGGCCCGCCAGCGGACTCCTCGCGTGGAGCGAGAACAGATCCGAGGGCGCCGAGAAGGCAATCACGGCATCCACCGACGACGCCGACGTCCCCGGATCGGTTCCGAGAAGCTCCGCCAGATTCCCCCCAGCGGATTCCCCCATCGCCACAATCCGATTTGGGTCAATCCCCAGCGCCGGTGCCTCGGATCGAATCCAGGAGACCACCGAACGCACATCCTGGAGATTCGTCGGCCACGACGGCCGCCCGCGCCCCGAGAGCGCGTAGTTCGGCGCGATCACCACGTAACCATTCGGGACAAACGCCGAGGCGATCCGAGGTCCATAGCCGTCCTTGCTCAACCGTCGCCATCCGCCGCCATGAATGGCGACAATCACCGGCCATCCACCCGGTGGCGCGGGCGTGGCGGGCGTGTAGATGTCGAGCCGTTCCGGCGGGCCGGCGAGCGTCGGGTAGGGAATGTTCGCCTGGACAATCATGCGGACGTCGCCGCTCAGCAACGCCCGGGTTTCGAGTCCCTGGATGGCCGATGCCTCGGGACGATACGTCCGCCCGGGCCGAGATCGGCCGCGGCGCTCTGGACCGGTCGAACGTCGGACGGGGACGAACCGGCGCAAGAACGTCAACATGGAGAATGCTCGCGGATAATTGGGGTCGATCGGGTCGCGGGGCCTCGGTCACCCGTGCGGCCCACCCGAAGCATTCCACACATCCCGCAGGAAGTCCAAAATGGCGGGCAAGAGGTCGAGCCGCCGCGGCTCACCGACCTCGGCCTCAAACCCATGCCGGGCACCTTCGACCCGGATCAGACGGTGCCGAACGCCCGACTCTCGAAGCGCCTCGGCCATTTCTTCCGACTGCGAGATCGGGACCCAGAGATCGGCGGTCCCGTGGATCAGAAGCATCGGGGCCGTCGAGGAACGAACATGATAAATGGGTGATGCCTCGCGAGCGGACCCGGACGATCCCAGCAGCAAATCCACCGGCTCGTGCGTTAGTGGCCGGATGCGTTGAAGGGGAAGTCGCTCGAGGTCGCTGGGGCCCTGGAAGGCAATCGCGGCCTGAATGCGTGAAGTGGGTTCGCCTGAGGTGGCCAGGATTTCGGCAAGGTGGGCGCCGGCCGACTGGCCGAGGGCGGCGATCCGGTCGGGATCGAGGCCCAGTTCGTCGGCCTGACGTCGAATCCAGTGGAGGGCCGCCCGGAGATCGTCGGCCGGATCCGGCCAGCTCGGGTATCCGGGGCGAGCGAGTCGATAGTCGGGCGCGACGACGAGATAACCGGCCTCGGCGAGACGGATGGCGGTCGGCCTCGGTTGCCAGGGGCTGGGTCGGAGCAATCGTTTGGAGCCGCCGATCCAGCTCCCGCCGTGGATCATCAGAATGACCGGCCTGCGCCGGCCGGCGATCGGACGTGGGGCGTCGGCCGGGGGGAGATAAAGGTCGAGTTCGAGCGGTTGCCTCGCATCCACTCTTCGATAGTCGATGCCGGTTCGAACCTCCACGCGGGAACGGGATTCCCGGCTCCGGAAGGCTCGATCGGATCGCAGACCGATCCAGACGGTGACGATCATCACCGCGAGCCAGCCGACGATTCGAATCGAAACCACGAGGCGAAGCATCGATCCATGGCGCCTGGAAGACTTTCAGTTCGATCCGATGAAGAGCCCGCGGAACTGCTGGAACATGCTGTAACCCGCCACCGCCGTGATCGCGACGAACGCGACCCAGGTGAGGATCGCGGTCCCAGGCGAGGGGCCGACCCTCGGATCGGCGTCGCGCCGGCGAAGGTAGATCGTCGCGCCGGCAATGAACGGGAGCATCATCGCCTGAGCCATCCCTCCCGCCGTGATGAGGGCCTGGGGCTCGCGATACCGAAAATAGAGAACCAGGGCGGCCGTTGGATAGACGACGCAGAAGAACTTGACCATTCTCTCGCGGGCGGCGGGCCCTGACGGCCGCCAGAGGCCGGCCCGATGGAGGAAGTCGGCGGTCATCCGGCTATTGGCCGCCGTGGCGACATACAGCGTCTTGAAGAGAACGGCCCAGGCTCCCAGCAGGAAGCCGACCCGTGTGAACGGGCGAAGCCAGTCCATCGCGGTGCCTTCGAGGGGCTGCAAGTACATCTGCGAGAGGATCGGGATCATCTCGGGCCCCTTCGGATTGCGCCCTTGCGGGTGCAAAACCGCCGCCCCGAGGAAGTAGAACGCGACCGTGGCGACCGTGAAGACGACCATGCTGAACCAGGCGTCAAGCTGCATGACCCGAATCCAGCCCCGGGCGCGATCGGCCCATTCCGGCCGGTCGCTCCGCGCCCCGGCGAACCGGGCATAGCCCTTCTCGATGCACCAGTAGGGATACGCGACCAGCTCCGAGGCCCCAACGCCCGTGATCCCAAAGGCGGAGAACGCCAGCGCCAGCGCCGCGGCCGAGGGAGCCACCGGATTGAATCCCTCAACGAGGTCTGCCCCGGTGATCCGAAACCGGGTGAACTGCAAGATCAGAACGCTCGCGACCGTGAACAGTGTGACCGCCGCGACGAGGACGGTCGTGATCCGTTCGAGCCGGTGATAGCCTCCGGACAGTAGCAGGGCGATCGCGGCGATCGTGGTGAGTCCGGCCCAGAGATGCTCCTGGTGGGTCGCGAGAAAGGGTCCCCAATCGGCGCGAATCGACCCGGCGGCCTGCGCCATCGCCTCGGTCGCGACGGGGAAGGACATGTGCGCGACCTGGCCGACGGTCCCTTCCATCGCGGCGATCTGCGCCTGAGTCGTCAGCGTCATGAAGAGCCAGAGCCAGCAGACCCACGATGTCCCCAGCCTTGGACCTGGCAGCGTGTCAAACGCCTCCAGCGTGGTTCGACCATGGACGATCGCGTACCGCCCCAGCTCGACCTGAACGAAGACCTTGATGACGCACGAGAGCAGGATCAGCCAGAGCAGGCTGAAGCCGGCCTGCGCTCCCAGGCTCGTCGTGTTGATGAGTTCGCCGGTCCCGACGATCGAGGCGGCCAGTATCAGTCCGGGGCCGATCTTCCCGAGTGCCCGCCTCAGCGATCGCGGAGGCTCCTGCACGGCCTCGGGAGGCAGGGCGTACAGATCGTGGTCGGGCTCCCGGTGGTGGTCGAGGTCGGCCTCTGGTCGATCGTCCGGGCTCGTCATGGTCGGACGCTACCTCCAGGCGCGGGGCTAGGTGCTCTCTTCGGAATGTCCATCGGGCACGGGTGGGCGACGCTTGAGTATACAGCCTTCCCGGGCCGGCCACAGGCCCCACCCCCCGACCGGATGATCGCGGCCTCGACCGAACCATTCCCACTGCATCGCGACCGGAAGCTTTCGAGGTCCTGTCGTGCCGTCGAAACGAGGAGGCGGGCAAACCCGTCTCAATCGGGTCGTGATGCCTGCGATCAACACCGAATCAATCCAGCGCGGGCGCGGCCTAGCCTTGATTGGGCAGTCCCCCGGCGCGTCGGTCGTGAGGCGGTCGCGTCAGCCGGCTGTTGTCGGCCGGTTTCTTTCCAGCGTCACGGCGGGGCACGCGGCGCGAGATTCTCTCGGATCGACCTTCATGATCGTCCTCGGAGGACTGGATCGGGAGACTCTGATGGGCCGGACGACCGGCACGTCGGAATCGGGATTTGTCCATGCGATCGAGACGGTCCGGGGCTGGCCGCTGGAGCCCTCGACGTGGGTCCGGCCGGCCGGCCGGAGGCGAGAAGACGATTCTCGCTTCGAGGGCCGATCGCGCTCGATCGGCCCGAGGCCGCCGCTGGCCGCCGGCGATGAGCTGGGCGGTTACCGGCTGCTCGAGCGGCTTGGACATGGGGCCCAGGGCGACGTCTGGAAAGCCTTCCACCGCGGGCCGACGCTCGAGCTCGTTGCGCTCAAGGTACTCAAGCCGACGCTGGCGCGCGACCCGGTCCGGATGGCCCAGTTCCGCCGCGAGGCCGAGCGAGGCGGCCGACTCGACGGTCCCTCGCTTCTGCCCGTCTTCGAACTTGGCACGGCGGAAGGCTATCACTACATGGTGATGCCTTACATCGAGGGCGTCTCGCTCCGAGAAATCATTCGCGCCCGAGCCGCCCACGTCGCCGGCCGCCCCGTCGAGGAGATTCATCGCCTGGTCACGCTCGACGAGCCGGACTACTTCCGCTCAATGGGACGGCTCCTCGTCCACGCCGTCGAGGCGCTCGCGCGGGTCCACGCCCATCGGGTCGCGCACCGCGACATCAAACCGGCGAACATCCTGATCGATCACGGCCGTCCCGAGTCGGTATACTTCTGTGATTTCGGCCTGGGCCGAGACCTGGAGATCGCCACGCCTCAGCAAATGCGAGACGGGGCCGGCACTCCGATGTACATGGCGCCCGAGCGACTCCTTCGCGCCTCGGCCGACGAGATCCGATGCGACATCTACTCGATGGGGGTCACCATCTTCGAGGCTCTGACGCTCGCCCGACCGTTCCGGGTTCCGGATTACGTGAGTCTCCCGGCTCTACCGGCTTACCTCGCCGCCGCGGTGGCCCGCCGTCCATCGGAGGTGCGTCGCGGCTTCCCACCCGAACTCGAAGCCACGATCCTGCGAGCGATGGACCGCCGGCCAATGCGCCGGCAGGAGTCGGCCGATCAACTGGCGGCAGAGCTTCGTCAGGCGATGGACCGATGGATCCCCGCGCGTTTGAGGCCCGGGCTCGACGGCCCCCATCCGATGGTGGGGCAGGGTCCCCACTCGGTCCGAACGGCCCGACCGGCCTGATCCAGGGAGGTCCCTTCCACGCGTCCGATCATCGCCGCGTTGTGGGATCTTGACGGGCGATCGAGAACTGGCAGGGTGGTCCGAGCATCTCCCGCCATCGCGTCAACTGCTCGGGGCTCAACACGGCGATCGCCTCGCGCGAGATCCGATCGAACTCGCCCGGACCGAGCGCCCGGCCCGCCTGGCGCCGGTCACGCTCGACGAGCAGTTCGTGGATTCGTTGTCTCTGTGGCTTCCCCAGACCCAGGTATTCGGCCACCGAGGGATGTCCGAGAGCGGAGGCGCCTTCCCACTGGAGGCTGATCTCCGAGAGCCGATCGAGCTGGACGGGCGAGAGCTCGCGACGGAGCCAGCTCGCCATCGCCTCGTCGATCTCACGCATCTCGGAGCGAGAGGCGGGCTCCGGCCGGTTTTTCATCGCGAGCAGGCGGTCGGCCAAACGTCCGGCCATCTCCCGGGCGCCGGCGACCTGCCTTGGATTGAGTTGCAGATCGGCCCGAACATCGGGCCTGGGCAGGAGAAAGATGGGTGCGATCGGCCGACCAAATCGCTCATCGGTCACCGCGACAATGTCGCCGGGGGCCTCCGCTCGGCCGGTCCTGGCCGAGAGACAGAGCGCGAACAGGGCCAGCACGACGGTCCTTCCGTGTCGCATCGTTCCAGGACTCTCTCCACCTGGGGCACCCACTCGCGCCGCGATCGCGGCGGAGTCGGACGAACTTATACGACGTCCCCGCGCCGGCGAGAAGGGCAATCCTCCGGGTACCAGAGCCGATCCCCGAGCGGTTGTTTGTGGGTTGAGTATGGGATCGAAGATCGGAGGAACCACGAAATGCACGGAGGTCACGAAAAACGGAGGGAGATTGGAATCCTTCAGGAGTGGAGTTGATTCAGGGCTTTTTCCTTCTCGGACCGTCCGGGAATTGGGGACTGGCTCCGGAGCGCAGCGCAGGTGCCTGTCCCCATTTCGTGGTCGAACCGATGCTGGTCCTGCACGAGAGCCCCAGGACGAAACAGGGGGGCGCGTGCCAGAACCCGAGGAGGGGATCCCCGGGTTCTGGAAGGGCGGGTCGGAAGATGGGACCGATCGCCCAGGGTCAGTCGAGACCGCGCTGCTCGCGGAGGCTTTTTCGCTTCGACTTCGCCGAGGAATTCGTCCTGGGAGCGGGCTTCGCGGTCGGGGAGTCCTCGGCGTCCGCGGCCCCGGCCTTCGTGGCGGCCTGGTTGGCGTTACTGGAAGCGGGGGCGTCGCCTCTCATCTGGGCCACGTCAAACGGAGCGCCGAGCATCTTCTTGTAAGCCGCCCCCTGACGCTTCGAGAGGATGCGGTAGACGGCCGAGAGAAGCTGCCTGTCGATCTTCTGGTTCTGGGCCTGGATCTGATCCATCTTCGCCTTGGTCTCAGGCTTTTCCATGTAGTTCTTGAGGGCCGCCTGAACGGCCGGGTCGCGCATGTTCGGTCCGCGTCGCCCGCGACCGCCGGGTCCGTTGTTCCCGTTCGCACCGTTGGGAGCGGCGTTATTCGTGTTGCCGGTGTCGGGAACCGCCTGACGCATCAGGTCGAACATTTGCCGGCCGTTCTCACGCGCGGCCTGTCGGCCTTCGTTCAGGAGTTCCTGAATCTGCGCAACCTGATCTTCGCTGAGACTGAGCTTCTCGATCATCTCCGGCTGAAGTAGCGCGCCGATGCCGGCGAGTTGAAGCTGGATTTGCTTGAGCCGGCTCCCCTGGGGTTTGGTGAGGATGCGGCCGAGTTCCTGCTCGGATTTCTGCTGAAGTGCGGCGCTGGCCTCGCGCATCGCGGTGAACCGGGCGGCCATTTCCGGGTCCATCTGTCGGCGACCGCCGCCGTTGGGATTTCCGCCGGGAGGGTTGCCACCGCCCATGCCGCCCCATCCCATCCCGAATCCGCCGTAGCCGAGGGCCATACCGCCGTAGCCGAGTCCATAACCGCCATATCCGCCGAGGCCCATGCCGCCCCATCCCATGCCATAGCCACGAGTGGCCATGGCCGCCGCCATGGGATTGACCGCACCCGGTCCTCCGCCGCCAGGACCGCCGAAGCCGCCCCCGGCGCCATTGCTTTGCCCAGGCCCGCCATTCCCGTTGGGATTGGCGTTATTGTTATTGTTATTGTTGTTCCTGTTGCCGAAGTTCATTCCCTGGAAGGTCTGTTCGCGGATTTTCTGCTGCTGCTGAGAGACCTGCTTCGAAAGGGTCTCGATCTTCTGCTTCTGGGGATCCTGAAGTTTCAACTCGGTCTGGACCCCGGGATTGGTCACAAGGCCCAGCAGTCCGCCGGGACCGCCCGGTCCGCCCCGTCCGCCTCGACCCCCGCCCGGCCCTCCTGGACCCGGCGGCTGCGCCAGCGAGTGGCCGGCGAGCATGGACGACACGATCGCGATCGACGCGATGCAGATCAGTTGACGTGACCGAAACATCCTCAGCTCCTCGGGCCCCGGGCCGGATCAGCGGGTTGAGAGTCGTCCCTGGAGACGCGCGGGGACAGGACTCATTGATGGGATATCAGCGGCATCCGCGCGCGACTCGTCCATCCCGCCCCCAAAAAACCTGAGAATCCACATTCTTTAAGAAAAGCGGATTCCAGGACCGCCCGGCGGGCGCGCGGAGGGAGAAGCCATCCGCAACCGCGGTTGGCCCGTCGCCTTCCTTTGAGAATTCCATCCGATTATACCGAAGGCGACCGAGACGCGACCAGCCAGACGGCCAGGGCGACCGTCGCGGAAACGGTGGCGAGCCGGACGATTGTCCGGTAGAGGCCAAATCGTCGCGAGAGATCGAGCCCGGCGGTGGCCTCGCCGGCCAGGGCCAGTTCGTCGAAGGTCTGGCGATGGAGGTTTGTCAGCAGGTTCATCGCGAGCAGGTGGACGAGCCAGAGGACGAGAAATCCGACGCCCTGTTCGAGCCAGGTCCGCCAGGCGGCGGCCATGGCCGGCCATCGAGGCTTCCACCAGGTTCCCGGTTCGGGGGGAGAGATCGAGGGAAGAACCGCCAGACGGAGGGATCGGGTATCCACATCGTGACCGTCGTTGGCCGAGACGCGAAGAGTGATCGGTTGATCGGTGGCTCCCTGGGGAGTCCCGGCGATCCGACCGGTGGTCCGGTCGAGCGTGAGCCCCTCGGGCAACTTGCCGTCGACATGCCATTGGGCGGTCTCGCGTCCTCCGGTCGTGGCGAGTGCGAGCGTGTACGGACGCCCGGCGACCGCGTCGGGCAGGGTGTCGGGTGTCGCGATCCGGAGTGGGGCCGGCGGCTGTGCTGTCGAGGCGGACGAACTGGCGGATCCGTCACCCGCCACCTTGGGCAGCAGGGCCATGATGACCATCGTGAGCAAAAGGATGAACAGCAAGGCGCCGGTGAGTTTCGTGACGACGACGGCGACAAACGAGTCCTCGCCCGAACCGCCGAATTCCATCCCGCCATGTCCGCCGCGTCGTGACCGCCGCATGATTCCTCCGAATCCTTTTCGGCTTTCGGGTCCCTCGGTCGTTCTGGGTTCTTGAGGGTCTTTGAATTCTAGAATGAGAATTTATTGAATCCAGGATGCATGATCTTGATTCCAGATAGGAGTGACGCGGTCGGTGCTTCGGGGGATTTCGTCCTTGGAAAGCTGCGTCGTCTGGCGTTGTGCCGTTAAGCCGATGACGCGGACATTTTCGGCTCGGATATCCCAGCGCAAGAGGCTGGGCCCGACCAGGACCCCCTACGGCGTCACTCCTTTCCAGATTCCAGATTCCGGATCTGGGATTCTTGAATCTGCAATCTGGAATTCTTGAATCTGGATTATGAATCTGAATGTCTGGAATCTCGAATTCGAAGCATTCCTACTTTCACCAGCCCTCCGCGCCCGATCGGTCAGGCCGCATCCTCCGAGGGATACGGATGAATGCCCCGGCTCGAATTCTGGACCATGTTCTTGACGATGCTTCGATACAGGGCGTTGCCCTGCTCCATGCTGACGTTCAGAAGTTCCAGGGCGTCCTTGAGGCTGGTCAGGCTCCGGGCGAGCTGTTCCTGCGTGGCCCGGCTGGAGCGTTCGTAGGCCGAGGCCCAGGAACTGGCGAGCGACTCGATTCCCGAGCCGGTGCGCTCCAGTCCTCGGCGGATCTCTTCGAGTTGCTCGGTGGCGGTCCCGACGGTTCCCATGGCCTGTTCGATCCGGGCGAGGCTCGCCACTCCGCGCCGGAGCGATTCGCTCGCCTCGCCGATCGCCTCGAAATCCGTCCCGAGCCGGCCGATCGCGTCGGCTCCCTCGCGGAACGAGGTCAGCGCCTCGGGGAGCCGGCCCACCGACGCCGAAAACTCGGCGATCGGGGCGCGGAGGCTCTCGCCGAGCCGATCGGCCTGATCGCAAAGTGACTGGGCGGCCGGCTCCAGAACCTTCGCCAGCCGCTCGGCCATCTCATCCAGCCGGGGGCCGATCACATCGACCAGTCGGTCGAGCGTCGGGTCATCCGAGCCAGCGACCTTCGGCAAAACGTACTCCACGACCCAACGATCCACCCGCGCCAGCATTTCCTCGGAGCGCCGGTAGACGAGCGTTTGAACGAGCATGAGCGCCGCGCTCAGAAAGAGAGCGAGCAGCGTGCTATCGAAAGCGATCTGGAGGGCCGCCGTCACTCCGGTCAGGTTCGAGAGGAACCCGTCCAGCTCCTTGACCATCGGCAGAACCTCGCTGATCTTCATCAGGGCCCGCGAGATCCCCTCAACGGTCCCGATGAAGCCGATCACGGGAAGCAGATACAGGATATAGCGCGTGAGCGTGAACCGGCCGGCGACCTGTTCCTGGTCGAGTCCGGAGGCCTCGCGGTTGACCTCCATGAGCTGAGTGACCGACGGGCTCCGACTCTCGCGGATGTAGCCGGCGAGCTGACGAACGCGTCGCGGGAGGATGCGGCGCTCGTTGTCGACGGTGGGAGCAGCGGCCGGTGTTGGGGCCTGGCTGGTGGAGACCGTGATGGCGGGCCGGTTGGCGGCGGCGTTCATGCGTTTGAGGAGCTCGGGCGCCTCCTCGAAGGCGCGCTCGTTCTTCCAGAGCCGGTGCAGCTCGCGCCCGAGCGTGATGACGGCCCAGAGGTAGATCCCCGTCCCGACGTACTGTTCCCACCCCCGCTCGAACATCAGCGTGGGGTCGAAGATCATCAGGGCGATGGGGAACAAGAGCGCGAGTACCAGCATCGCGGCGGCGAAGCCATACTCGGCCGTCCGCGTTCCATGAGCGCCTCGGGCCATCCGTGGAATCCTTCCTGCGAGTCGAGTCGGACCCCAACCGTCGCGGCCGGGGCCGTGGAATCCGAGACCGGGTGTATCGCTCCCCGGGGCGGATTCGTCAAGACCATCGCAATCCGGGCCGGCACGACCGGACCGTCGGCGCGATGCGACCAATCGTTGGGATCGGCAACATCGGCAGACGACTTGAATTCGCCCAGAATCTTTCGGAAGAAGGAAGGAGCCTACGAAAATCAGAAACGGAAAAGTGGACACAGCCTCTCATCGACGGCCCACGAGCGATCGAAGGCTCGCCATCGTGGTGGCGATCGATGCAGGAGGGTGCTCCAGCCCCCGACCCGACCTAAGCCGAAGGTGTCGCGAAGATCGCCGGCTGGAGCCGGCTCCTACAAAGTCGCATCGGCATCCGCGTTCCGGATTTGCCCCAGTAGGAGGGGGCTCCAGCCCCCGATCCGGACGAAGCCGAAGGGGTCGCGAAGATCGCCGGCTGGAGCCGGCTCCTACAAAGTCGCATCGGCATCCGCGTTCCGGATTTGCCCCAGTAGGAGGGGGCTCCAGCCCCCGATCCGGACGAAGCCG
>DAIDKV010000120.1 GCA_027449865.1 Planctomycetales bacterium | reverse complement strand
CGACGTCGTCCTCGCCGGGGCGACCTTCGCCGAGAAGGCCGGGTGCTACGTGAACGCCGACGGCCGGCTGCAATACTCGGCCGCCGCCCTCCCGCCGAGAGACGGCTCGCTGCCCGACCTCGATATTTTCGCGATCCTGCTGAACCGCCCCGGTGGCGGTCCGACCCGATCGACCGAGGTCCTCGCCGAACTGGCCTCGACGATTCCCGCCTTCGCGGTGGCCGCCGGCGGCAAGCTGCCGACCTTCGGTGTGCCGATCGGCGGGACGGAAACGGCGACCGCCGAGCCCCACGCCCCCGGCACCAACGGTGACGGCCAGAAGGCCCAGCCGTTCGTCGATAGCTGGTTCGTCCCCCAGGGAATGGCGAAGTGGCGTTGAGCCGGTTCGGTTCGATCGAGCCTCCCACGCGTCGAATTTCGAGAACGCTCCCCCAGGATCAGGCCCATGCTGGTGCTTATCGGAATCGTGATCAAGATGCTGGTCGTCGTCGGCGTCACCCAGGGCGCCGTCGCCTACCTGATCCTCGTCGAGCGGAAGGTGGCCGCCTACGCTCAGGACCGGATCGGCCCGAACCGCTGCGGGCCGTTCGCCCTGATCCAGCCCCTCGCCGACGGCGCCAAGATGCTCCTCAAGGAAGACGTGATCCCCGGCTACGTCAACAAGCCGCTCTACCTGCTGGCCCCCCTGATCGCGATCGTCACCGCGACCATCGGGTTCGCGGTCGTTCCGTTCGGGCCGGTCGGCGTCTCGGCGCCGGGGGTCTCGCTCCCGTTCGGGATGGGCGACTACAAGGTTGACTTCCAGATCGCTCCCGCCATCGATATCGGGATCGTTTACGTGTTCGCCGTCGGCAGCCTGGCGGTCTACGCGGTGATCCTCGCGGGATGGGCGTCGAACAACAAGTACTCGTTCATCGGCGGCCTCCGCTCCAGCGCCCAGCTCATCAGCTACGAGATCCCGCTGGGTCTCTCGATCCTGCCGACCGTCCTCCTGGCCGGCTCGCTCGACCTCAACGCGATCATCAACTACCAGGACGCGCTCGGCGAGAGCCTCCCGTTCGGGCTGGGGAGCCTCGGGTTCCTCGGCTGGGGTGTTTTCACCTGCCCGATCGGCTTTTTGATCTTCCTCACGAGTGCCTTCGCCGAGACCAACCGACTGCCGTTCGACCTTCCCGAGTCGGAGCAGGAGTTGATCGGCGGGTTCCACACCGAATATTCGGCGATGAAGTTCGGCATGTTTTTCCTCGGCGAATACCTGCACGTGATCACCGTGAGCTTCCTGACCGTGGTTCTCTTCTTCGGCGGATGGGATCTTCCGGGTCTCAGCCAGGAGCAGGTTGGCTGGATTCCCGCGCTGCTCAAGACCGGGGTTCTGGTTGGGAAGGTCGCGCTGATGATTGTCTTCATGATGTGGATACGGTGGACGCTTCCCCGGTTCCGATACGACCAGCTCATGGACCTGGCCTGGAAGGCGCTCATCCCGCTGGCGCTGGTGAATCTGGTCGCGATGATGGTTTTCCTCCAGGCGACCCGGAGCTAGCGAGTACGGGAACTTCTGATCGGACACCGGCCCCATTAGAGTCGAATCGAGCCAGAAGGGGGTTTGAAGACGTGCGAGCCGACGACCCGAGCCTCAAGCGGATCGAGCCGCCGACGCTGAAATGGCATGAGAAGGTGTACGTGCCGACGATCCTCCAGGGTCTCGCCGTGACCGGCCGCCACATTCTGGGCGTCGCGGTCGCCAGCCAGCAGGTGACGGTGCAGTATCCCGAGGAACAGCACGTTCCAAGCCCGAACTACCGGGGCGTGCACCGTCTGAACAAGGACGAGCAGGGTCGTGTCAAGTGCGTCGCCTGCATGCTCTGCGCCACGGCCTGCCCCGCGCACTGCATCGACATCGTCGGGACGACCGCCCCGCCCGAGTGGCCCGACCGCGAGAAGTACCCGGCCAGCTTCGTCATCGACGAGCTTCGCTGCATTTACTGCGGGATGTGCGAGGAGGCCTGCCCGGTCGAGGCGATCGAGCTGACCGGCCTCTACGACATCACCGGCCTTTCCCGCGAGGAAATGATCTACGACAAGGCCAAGCTCCTCTCGGTCTACGACGTCACCCGAGACGCCGAGCCGATGAAGTACACGCAGGTCCCCGCCGAGGCCTCGGCGCCGACCCGAATTCTGCCTCCCTTGAGTCACTAATCGCATCATCGGTCATTGGTCCCCAGCGCGGAGGTTGAGCCCGTGGGAGCGGTTGTCGGCGTCGGCCCGAGGAATCGGGCTCTCGACCCGGGACCGATGACCAGGGACGAACGAAGATGGACGTGATCCTCAACTTTATCGGGTCGGTCCTCGGGATGACGGGAACGTACGCCGTCCTCTTCGGGGGCCTCGGTACGTACCTGCTCCTGCCGCACCGGCACGGAGCCATCCGGCCGAGAGCCGCCCATGGCGCGGGTCTGATCGCGGTCGCGCTCGGTCTCCTGATTTACATGACCTACTGGCGCCCCCCCGGGCTCCTGCTCCCGGCCGTCTTTCTCTACGTCTTCGGCGCGACCTCGGTGATCGGTGCCGTACTGACCATCACCAGCCGAGACCCGGTCGCCAGCGCCCTCTGGTTTGCCTCGGTGGTTCTCTCGACCGCCGGGCTCTTCCTGCTGGCCGAGGCCCCGTTCCTCGCCGCCGGAACCATCATCGTTTACGCCGGCGCCGTGATCGTCACGTTTCTTTTCGTGATCATGCTCGCGCAGATGGAAGGAAAGGCCGACTACGACCGGGCCGCCCGCTCTCCCGGCTGGGCCACGCTGACGAGCTTCATCATTCTCTGGTGCCTTCTCGCCTCGATCGCGACGCTCAAGACGGGCGAGAAGGTTGGCACCGGGATTCACCACCTGGCGAGGAACCGGCTGGAGCCGGAGAAGCAGTTGCTTCGCTCTCGCGACCTCGAAGCGTACATCGGCTCGCCCGACGCGAACATGACGGGCGTGGTCCGTCGGGCCGTCTCGCCGATGTCGCTGGTCGCCGACGCTCGTCTCGCGGAGGGCGAGGCCGCCGACAACCCCGAGGCGACGAGCGTTCTGGTGCACCGGCCGAATGTCGCGGGGATCGCGGCGTCGATGTACACGGATCACCTGGCCTCGGTCGCCATCGCCGGAGCGCTTCTGTTCGTGGCGCTGGTGGGCGCCGTCGCGATCACGAATCCCCGGATGCCGGTACGTCCTTCGAGCAGCGACCCAGCCCAGCGCGCGGCTGTCGGCTCCGTCCGCCCCTGATCCAGAAGAGAACATCCTCACCGACCGACCGATCGATCGAACGAAGAGAAAATAAGCCATGCCTCCCACGGATATCTTCACGCTCGAGGTCCTGCGCGATTACCTTCTGATCGGCGCCGCGCTTTTCGCGCTGGGAATTCTCGGTTTTCTGAGCCGGCGCAATCTGATCGTGATGTTCCTCTCGGCCGAGATGATGCTCCAGGGCGTGGCGCTCACGCTGGTCGGTTTCGGCCGGTATCACGGCAACTGGACCGGCCAGATTCTCACGATCATGATCTTGACCGTCGCCGCGTGCGAGGCCTCGATCGCACTGGCGCTGATCGTGATTTTGTACAATCGCCGGTCGTCGCTCGACGTGACGCTCTGGCAGGAGATTCGAGAGGCGGGAGTCCCCGCGACCCCCGCCTCGTTGATCAGCGAGGAAGCCGAGCCCGTCGATGCGGCGCCCGGACCCGAGTCGTACCCGCACCTGACCCCGGCCGGCGTCGAACCGGCCCACCCGGTCGAACCATGGATCGAGCGCCGGAGCTGAGCCGGGGCGTCCCCGTCGCGACGTCCCCGATCCCAGCGAGCCAGACCCGAGCTTCAGAGCCATCCCAATGGAATCAGCATACGAACCCGGATTCTTCGTGCGGAACGCCTGGTTGATCCCGTTTTTCCCGCTCCTCGGGGCGCTGGTGACGGCTGTCGGGGCGCGCCGGCTCCGGGGCCTGGCGCACCTGCCGGTCTGGGCGGGGATCGGGCTGGCGTTCCTGGTCTCGCTTGGGACCCTGGCCTCGGCCGACCACGCGGCGAAGTACACCGTGTTCGAGTGGCTTTCGGCCGGGAACCTGGAAGTTCCGTTCCAGGTTCGGGTCGACGGTCTGAGCACGATGATGCTCTCGATGGTGACGTTCGTCTCGGGGCTGGTCGCGATTTTTGCCGCCGGCTACATGCACGGCGATCCGTCGTATCCCCGATTCTTCGCCCTGATTGGCCTGTTCGTCGCCTCGATGACCGGTCTGGTCCTCTCGAACAACTATCTGCTCACGTATGTTTTCTGGGAGGGCGTGGGCGCCTGTAGCTACCTGCTGATTGGGTTCTGGTACGCCCGGCCCTCGGCGGCGGCGGCGGCGATGAAGGCGTTTCTGGTCAACCGGGTCGGCGACTTCGGCTTCGCGATCGCGATATTCTGGCTCTGGTCGATCGCGCCTGGGCACGATCTCAGCTACGATTCCATCTTCGCGGCGGCCGAGTCGGGCTCGATCCCGACCTCGGCGATCGCCGGAATCTCGCTGCTCCTCTTCTGGGGCGCCACGGCGAAGAGTGCTCAGATCCCGCTCTACACCTGGCTCCCGGACGCGATGGAAGGCCCGACGCCAGTCTCAGCGCTGATCCACGCCGCGACCATGGTGACGGCCGGCGTCTACCTGCTGGCGCGGTCGATGCCAATGGTCGCGATGGCCCCCGGGGTGCAAGCCGTGATCGCGGCGACCGGGTGCGCCACGGCGCTTCTGGCCGCGGCGATCGCCCTGACGCAGAACGACCTGAAGCGGGTGATGGCCTACTCCACAGTCAGCCAGCTCGGCTACATGTTCATGGCGCTTGGCTCGGGCGTCGGCGACGTGGCGCAGCTCGCGGTGGTCGCGGCGATGTTCCACCTGTTCACTCACGCGTTCTTCAAGGCCCTGCTGTTCCTCGCCTCGGGAAGCGTGATGCACGCGATGGGCGACGTGATCGACATGCGTCGATTCCGGGGCCTTCGGCACCGGTTGCCGATCACTTACCTGACCTTCGCCGTGGGAGCCCTGGCGCTGGCGGCGTTCCCACCGCTCTCGGGCTTCTTCAGCAAGGACGAGGTTCTGGGCGCGATCTCGGGGGCCATCCATGCCTCGGAGTCTTACTCCTGGGTGTATCAGATTGTCTACTGGACGGCCCTGGTCACGGCCTTCATGACGGCGTTCTACACCGGCCGGGCCTTCTTCCTGACGTTCCACGGCCCCGAGAAGCTGCCGAGCCCCAACGATCCCGAGGCCCCTCCGGTCGACGCTCACGCGCACGGCCATGCCGACGACGCCCACGGGCATCACCACGAGATCGGCCACGAATCGCCGCCGGTCATGGCGATCCCGCTGATGATTCTGGCGGGCTGCACCGTGCTGATCGGCCTGATCTGCCTGGTCGCCTGGCCGATCACCGGAGGACCGGCGGAGTGGTTCGCCGGACACCTGGAGAAGACCCTCGGCTTCGAGGCGCTCGGCCACGGCGAACACGGCTTCTCCTGGTTCACGGCAACCCTCGGAACGCTGCTCGGCGTCGGTGGGATCGCGCTGGCCTACGTGATGTACGCCGAGCCGGGCCCGCTCCCGGCCCGGATGAAGGAACGCTTCGGCGCCCTCTACCGGGCCTCGCTGGGCAAGTTCTACGTGGACGAGTTCTACGACGCGACCGTCGTGGCGATCGTCCGGATCTCGGCCTCAATCAGCGACTTCGTGGATACCTACGTGGTCGACCGGCTGATCACCGGGATCGCGCTGATCCCCCGTGCGATCGGCCGGGCCCGACTGGCGCTTTATCAGAATGGGTTGATCCAGTTTTACGCGGCGTCCTCAGCGCTCTGCGTGGCGTTCCTGCTCCTGTTCCTGGTGCTGCTGGGCTTGCAGCGGCCCTGATCGCAAGACCCTGGGAAATGGGGACGGACACCGAGTCTTCAAGGTGGCCGTCGGCATTCCGCGGGGCGACGGAGGGATGACCCGGGCCGTCCCTCGAACGTTGAGGCGGCCCCGGTATCGACGGACACCAACGCGGGCGCAAACAAGGCAAGAGTCGGTCGGGCGAGTCCGACGGGGAAAGGTGGAATGGCGACACTCCTGGCGATCACGATCTTCCTCCCGATACTGGGGAGCGTGGCCCTGGCCCTGATCCCGGACCGCGACGGCCGGACGTCTCGGCGAGTGGCAATGGCCGTGGCCCTGGCCACGCTGGCCTGTAGCGTGGTCCTGCTGCTGGCGTTCCGGCCGAGCGTCGAGGGACCGCAGTTCTCGGCGGCCGACAAGGCGACCGGCCACTACGGCCTTTCCTGGGTCGGCCACGACCCCGAGACCCGAAGCGGACCCGATATCCGCGTCGCCTTCGGTCTCGACGGCCTGAGCCTCTGGCTCTTCGTCCTGACCTCCCTCCTGATGATCACCGCGATCTGCTCGTCGTGGGAATCCGTCAAGGAGCGGGTCGCCGCACATTACGGCTTCCTGCTGGCACTCCAGACCGGCCTGCTTGGCCTCTTCGCCAGCCTCGACATCGTCCTTTTCTACATCTTTTTCGAGTTCACCCTGATCCCGCTGTTCTTCCTCATCGGGATCTGGGGCGGACCCCAGCGCCGTCGGGCCTCGGTGACGTTCTTCCTGTACACCCTGGCCGGGAGCCTGCTGACCCTCCTCGGCGTGATCGCCCTGGTGGTCGTCCACTACCAGTTCTCCGTGGACAAGACCCTGACCTTCTCCATCCCCGAACTGACCCAGGGTCTCGCCGCGCTCGACTGGAAACCCTGGCGCGAGGTCGGCTCGTGGGGCAGTCCGCAGGTTCTCATCTTCCTCCTGCTCCTCGCCGGGTTCGCCATCAAGGTGCCGATGTTCCCCGTGCATACCTGGCTCCCGCTGGCGCACGTCGAGGCACCCACGGCCGGATCGGTCGTCCTGGCCGGCGTCCTCCTCAAGGTCGGTAGCTACGGACTCCTTCGCTTCAACCTGGGAATGACCCCACTCGGAGCCCAGGCCTGCTTCCCTCTGATCGCAAGCCTTGCCGTCATCGGAATCATCTACGGCGCCCTCACCGCGCTGGCGCAGACCGACGTCAAACGGCTGGTCGCCTACAGCTCGGTCAGCCACATGGGCTTCATCGTTCTCGGACTGTTCTCGCTGAATCAGACCGGAATCGACGGCGCCGTGATGCAGATGATCAACCACGGACTCACCACCGGGGCCCTCTTCGCCTGCGTCGGCGTGATCTATGAGCGCTATCACACCCGGTCGATGAACGAGATGTCGGGCCTCTGGAACCGAATGCCCCTGCTGGCCTTCTTCCTGATGCTCGCCTCGCTCGGCTCGGCCGCCCTGCCGGGTCTCAACGGGTTCGTCGGCGAGTTTCCGATCCTGGTCGGATCGTACGCGGCCAGCCCGACGGCCGCCGTTCTCGCCGCGACCGGCATGATCCTCGGCGCCTTTTACCTGCTCTGGATGATCCGGAAGGTTCTCTTCGGACCGCTGAAGGAGCCAGCGACCGACGGACACGGCCACGAGCCGATCGCCTCGGCCGACGCTCACAGCCACGACCACGACCAGGTCCATCCGACGTCGTCGGTCCCGCCGATCGGCTGGCACGAGATCGTCGGGCTCGCCCCGCTGATGTTCCTGATCGTCGCCATCGGAGTCTATCCGCGTCCCTTCTTCGAGCAGATTCAGCCGGCCACCCGCGCGATCGTCCGGACGATCGAGGCCGAGCGTCAGATGGCCTACGAGGACGAACATCCTCAGCCGGTGCAGAGAGTCCGGCGCCGGGGCGGCGGGGGCGGTGGTACCACGGCGACCAAGAAGGCCGAGCCCAAGAAGGCTGAGCCCAAGAAGGCTGAGCCGTCGAAGAAGGGCGAAGAGTCGAAGGCGAACACGAAGTCGGAATCGAAGAAGGCCCCGGCCGCGAAGTCGGAGCCGGGCGAGGCGTCGAGCATCGAGAAAGGCGGCCGTTGACCATGCAGACGAGCTTCTTCTACGACGCGACCGTCGGGACCCTGGCGATCCTGGCGCCCGAGCTGGTGCTGATCCTCTCGGCGATCGCGATGATGACGCTCTCGCCGTTCGTGAACCTGTCGCGCCGGCTCTGGTGCCGGGTCTCGGTCTGGTCGATCCTGGCCTCGTCGGCGGCGCTCTTCTGGGCCTGGGGACGGTCGACCGACCTCTACGCCTCGGCCGCGATCAACGACGCGCTGGCGCTCTGGTCGCAACTGCTCATCCTGGGCTCGGGGCTGCTGGTTCTCGGGCTGGCGCACGAGGAGCCGTCGGACGAGCGGGCCGCCGAGTTCTTCGGCTCGCTTTTGTTGATGAACGCGGGGGCCATGCTGGTCGCCTCGGCCAACGACGTGGTCTTCCTCTTCGTCGGACTGGAGCTGGTGAGCATCCCGACCTACCTGGTCCTCTACCTGACCCGGCGCACGCCGACGACGCAGGAGGCCGCGACCAAGTATTTTTACCTGAGCATCCTTGCCTCGGGTCTGTTGCTCTACGGGCTGGCGTTTCTCTACGGCTCGACGGGGCTCAGCAATTTGAAGGCGATGGCCTACCTGAGCTCGCGTCCGGTGAACCTGCCGAACGTGCATCTGGCCCTGATCGCGATCGTCTTCGTGATGGCGGGGCTATGCTTCCGGGTCGCGGCGGTCCCGCTGCACTTCTACGCTCCCGACGTCTACCAGGGCTCGCCCACCATCATCGCGGCGGTGCTCTCCTGGCTGCCGAAGGCGGTCGGTTTCCTGGCGATGATCCGGGTGATCACGTCCGTTTTCTCGCAGGCGTCGACCGAGCTGACCGAGCAGGCGACGGTCCTGGCCTGGATCATCGCGGCGGCCACGATGATCCTGGGGAACTTCGTGGCGCTCTTGCAGGAGAACCTCAAGCGGCTGCTGGCCTATTCGTCGATCGCGCACGCCGGATACCTGATGGTCGGCGTGACAGCGGCGCTGGCGCTCGGCTCGCACGGGTCGGCCCTGTATCACGGGGTCGAGGGGATCTTCTTCTACCTGGTCGCCTACGCCCTGATGACGCTCGGCGCGTTCGGCGTGATCATCATGCTCCGAATCGACGGCCGCCCGGTGGAAACCGTCCGCCAGCTTTCGGGACTCGGCTGGACGAAGGCGTGGCCCGTGGCGCTGGCGATGGCTGTCTGCCTGCTGAGCCTCAGCGGCATCCCGCCGCTTCTGGGCTTCTGGGGCAAGTTCGAGGTCTTCGCCTCGGCGCTCTCGGCGCTGAACTTCGACGACTCGACCTCGCTTTTGGTCCTGGCGATTCTGGGTGTCCTGAACTCGGCGATCGGAGCGTATTACTACCTCCGGATCGTCGTGCTGATGTACCTGGCGCCCTCGGAGGGTGAATTCGAGATCCGAGGCGGCTGGCCGGTGGCCTCGTCGGTGGGAGCCTGTGCCGTGCTGACCGTCCTTCTGGGACTCTTCTGGGGCGTGGTCGCCGCCCCGGCCCGCGAGGCCGCCCACGCCGCCGTGTACCTCCCCGAACCGTCGAAGATCGCCGTTGAGACCGTCGAAACGGCCTCGACGATGCCGTGATCCTCGGTCCGATCGTGTCCTGCAGCCTGCGAAGCGAATGGTCGGTGGGAACCGCCTACCGGCCCTCGTTTCGAGGCGGTTTTGTAGGGTGAGCACCGCCCACCGGCGATCGCTTCTCCTCGGTGGGCGGTGCCCACCCTACAAA
>DAIDKV010000119.1 GCA_027449865.1 Planctomycetales bacterium | reverse complement strand
GCTCCAGCTGGCGACCCGGACGAAGCCAAAGGTGATGCGCCGATCGCCGGCTGGAGCCGGCTCCTACAAGGGTCATCGTCCCGGACGAAGCCAAAGGTCACGCGAAGATCGCCGGCTGGAGCCGGCTCCTACCTACAAGGGTCATCGTCCCGGACGAAGCCAAAGGTCACGTGCAGATCGCCGGCTGGAGCCGGCTCCTACAAGGGTCATCGTCCCGGACGAAGCCAAAGGTCTCGCGAAGATCGACGGCGAAAGCCTTCGGAAGTCAAACGATGGGGCCAATCGCGAAGGACCGGGCCAATCGCCCATAGGAGGCCCGCTTCCGGCGTCACGAAAACCACACCGTCCGACAGTATTACGACAGCCTTGTCCGGCACCGACGGAGCATGCTCCGCCTGAACACGGCCGTCGGCCAGCGAATTCTTCCCTGATCGACCCGCCACCTCGGCTTGATCTCGGCCGTCAAGTCCAGGGCCGAGAGTCGATCCAACGGTCATGCTCTCGGCTCTTCCTTGACGGCCTCGGGCGGTACCCAGTCAACGAGTCACCCGATATATCGTCCCCGAGACCGCCCGGCCGTCCTCGGTTGTCGCCGAGGCCGACTCGGCCCGGCAGCTCAGGCCAAGCGATCCGACCGTCTTCGAGAAGGTCTCATCGGCCACCCGGTACGGGCTGGAGATCAGTCCGACGCCGCCCGGCGCGAGCATCGTCGCGAGAACGTTCGCGACCAGAGGCACCAGTCGCAACTCATAGGTCACGTCGGCGCCCAGAATGATCGAATAGCGATCGCCGGGAAGCTCGCGCCAGTCGAGAAGTCCGGTCGAATACCGCTCGGGCTCGAAGCCGTTCTCGGCCGCCGATCGCGCGACGAATTCCAGCGGCGTGCGGTCGTAGTCGGTGAAACGGACCTTCATCCCCCGCGTCATCGCCACCAGCCCCGCGAGGCCGAGCCCGCAACCAATCTCCAGAGCCTCGGTTTCCCGATCCTCCGGCCACGACTCCCGCGCCACCGCCTCGGCCAGCAAATACGCACCCGGCCAAAGATAGGCCCAGTACGGCATGTAATCGTCACGGCGATTCCAGGCCAGAACGTCCGGATCATCCAGCAGACGGTCCGGATCCGACGGCCGGACCACCCGGATCCCTCGCCCCCCAATCGTCAGCGACGAGACCACCTCCGGCCCCGAATATAACGTTGACCCCTCAGAACCCATCCATCCGCCTCCCTCGCCGCCAATTTTCGTCGCTTCCCGGTCGGATCGTTGACGACCCCCTCAATTGCCGATTATAATCCGATTGTCGTTGAGATTGAATCTCAATTGCAGGCCAGCCGGTAGGCTGGGCCTGGTTGCCGAGCGAGGGAAGCAATGCGACGATCGGCCAGGGAAATGCGGCGGACGATGGTAGTCCTGCTGGGGATATTCGTCGTCGCGAGGGGAATGGAGGCCCGGGGCCAGTCGCCCGGCGCCGAGATTTCGGGCGTGGTCCGGATGCCGGAGATTTGCTCGCCGTCGGTCAGTCCGGCGGTGATTTACCTGGAGCCGGCCTCGGGATCGGCGTCGACCGTGGCCGGTTCCGACGCTTCGGGAGCATCGGCGGTCGTCCTGGTGAATCAGAAAGGGTTGCAGTTTGCCCCAAGGGTTCAGGCGGTGCAGGTGGGGCGGACGGTCCGGTTCACCAATCAGGACACCGAGACGCATAACGTACACATCGTTTCGCCGGGCTTTGCGTTCAATCAGTCGATGAGCCCGGGGAATACCCAGGACTTCACGCCCGAGAAGCCGGGCGTGGTGGTGCTGGCGTGCGACGTTCATATACACATGAAGGGTTACGTGGTCGTCTGCCCGACTCCCTGGTATTCGGTCTGCTCGGCGAAGGGGCGATTTCGGATCGATGGCGTGCCCGATGGTCGCTATATCCTGAATGCCTGGCACGAGATGGGCGAGCCGTTGAGGCAGGAGATCGCGGTCGTGGGCGGTCAGCCCGTCGATTTTCCCGAGCTGGTGCTTTCCGGGCCGAAGGCTCGGGTTGGGAGCGTCGCGGCGGCGCCTGTGCGTCCGTGGGCCGAGGTGGTGGATCGAATCGGAATGCTGCTGACCGCGAGCCGTCAGGCCGCGACCCGGAAGGGACAGGTGAAGGCGGCGCGTCGGTTCGCCGAGGACGCGTACTGGGCTGAGTTCGAGGCGTCGGACATGGAGGTCGCTGTCCGCCGGCATCTTGGGTTCGCCCGGGCGGGCGAGCTGGAGCTGGGATTCCGTCGGTTCCAGACCGATGTTCGGGCTGTCGCCGAGGGGCGAACGCCAGCCTCGAAGTTGGAGGAGCGGAGCCACGATCTGCTGCTCGACCTGCTGGCTGCGGCCCGGGAACTGATCGATCGCGGCATCCCCGACGCCGCCCACGACCATCCGACCCGCAACGACGTTGCCGAGGAACTGCCGACACGCGTCAACCTGACCGATCTCGGCGGGGTCTCGGGCGATCCGAGCGAGCTGCTTCAAAACCTCCGGCGCGGGTTTCATCGGATCGCCGAGGTTGCCGATCGCGATGGGGCGGATGAGGCGTCATCGGAGCTGACCTCAATTTACATGACCGACTTCGAGCCGATCGAGCGTTACCTGCTGGGTCGGAGCCCGCAGTCTGTCCGCCCACTGGAAATCACGTTCAATGCGATTCGGGGCGAGATTGGCCAGGGGCTCAAGGGCCAGCCGCTCACCGACCGTCTCGACAAACTCAATGGCGAGGTGGATGCCCTGATTGCCCGGCTTGAGGCCCGTCCGGCCGGTGCCTTCGGAACCGCGTTTCTGGAGTCGTTCGTCACGATCGTCCGCGAGGGTGTCGAGGTGATCCTGGTGCTCGCGATGCTGATCGCCCTCGTCGCCCGAGCGGGTGAGCCCTCGGCCGAGTCACGGGCCCAGGCGATGCGGGCCATCTGGACCGGCGTGGGGCTCGCCCTTGTCGCAAGCCTGCTGACGGCGGCTGGGCTGAATCTGCTCGTCGCGACGGCCCAGGGGCGGGCACGCGAGGTTGTCGAGGGGGCCGTCATGCTGGCCGCGGCCGGCGTGCTCTTTTACGTGAGTTACTGGCTCGTCTCGCAGTCGCAGGCCAAGCGCTGGATGGATTTCCTCAAGCGAAACGCGAACAAGGGTCTGCAATGGGGCGGCGGCGGAACTCTCGCGATCACGGCGTTCCTGGCCGTCTACAGAGAGGGCGCTGAGACCTCGCTGATGTACCAGGCGATGCTCGGTAGCCAGGGGACGACCCGCGCCGGCCTGCTCGGCCTGGGAACCGGACTGCTGCTCGGACTCGCGGTGCTGGCGGTCGTCGCGGTCGCTGTGCGGGCGACGAGCGTTCGACTGCCGATGGCGACGTTCTTCAAGGTCTCCGGCGGCTGTCTGTTTGCCCTCGCCGTGATCTTCGCCGGCAACGGCGTGTTCGCCCTCCAGACGGCCGGAATCCTGCTGACCACTCCCCTGCACTGGCTCGGTAACGGACTCCCGATCGCGGGGCTCTATCCCAACGTCCAGGTCGTCTCGGTGCAGGGTCTGCTCCTCGCCGGAGCGGCGCTCTCGTGGGCCGTGATCCCCCGAGCCTCGGTCGCGTCCCGTAAGGAGGCGCCCGCCCCTGGTTCGCCGATCCCTGCCTGACCCGCACCGCACGCAAGCTAGCCACCTGGCGAACGAGGAACCTGGCTCATGTCTCAGCGATGGCTCGGCCCGTTGATGGTCTTTTTGATCCTCGGCGGCGTGGCGATGGTCCTGCTCCTGAACCTGAACCTCAACCACAAGGAGGGCGGTTCACGTTTGCCCTCGGCGCCCGAGGCGGTTCGCGGTAATGAGGCGTCGAAACCGGTCTCCGAGGCGAAAGCCCCTTCCCCGTCGAAGCCCGCTGGGTTCCGCGAGTATCCGATCGGTGACGACGTGGACCGGAATGAACTGCGGATCAAGGCTGTCTGGTTGCCAATGGTCCAGATGGACGGGACCACCGACGTCGGTGGAATGATCCACATCGAGGCCGATATTCACGCGACCGAGGGAAATCGCAACGGGTTTGGGAAGGATGAGTTTGTCCCATATTTGACCGTCCGATACCGGATCGAGCCAGCGGCCGGTGGGAAAGGCGCTGAGCCGATCGAGGGGTCGATGATGCCCATGGTCGCGCGCGACGGCTGGCATTATGGAGCCAGCATCCTACCGCCGAAACCCGGTCCCTACCGGGTCACCTATTCGATCGAGCCTCCCGGCAAGAACGCTGGTCGGCACAGCGACCCGGCCACCGGGGTCGAGCCCTGGTGGAAGCCGTTCGACGTCGCATTTGACTGGGATTTCGAGGGCGTGCCGGCCTCGTGATGCGAGGCCGGCCTCTGATCGACCGGCCCTCTCGGTCTCATATCCTGACGTGCAGACTCTGGCGACCTCGGGGAGATGGCCGCGACTGCTTTCTCCTGTAAAATCGCGAGGTGTCCGGACGAACGGACGGACACCGAAAAAAGGATCGGGTCCGCGGATTCGCCGCGTGGTTGTTGGTAGAAACCGCCACGTCGTCGTTACAAACCGGCGATCACACGGAAATCCCGAGGCGTCTCGCAAACCCTTGCGCTGGGAGTTGTTGTAAAACACTCCCCATCCAGGAATTACATCGCCAGCGAAGGTCTTTTCGCCGGGGCTATTGGGTTCCCGGCACGTTGATTGCGGTGGGGGTGAGCCGTTGGCTGTTGATCCATTCGTCGTGATCGGCAAAGGGCGACGCGGTCCTTCAAGATTCTCTTCCAAATTCGCCCGGAATCGCGGGGACCGGATGGTATACTCCAGTGACAATGGAAACAGGAGTGTGTCCGCGATCGGAGTTCGAGCGGCACCTCCCGATTGAGACCGCAGCCCACGACGAACCGCGACCGGGAGACGACCTGTCGAGCCGAGACGCCCCGCCACAGAGGGCGCGGCCGGCCCGACCATCGCATGGCGAATCGCGACAGGGACGCGCGAGGTTCCGCCGAGGAGTCTTGCATGTTCACGCCCCGCATTCCCTGGCGAACGGCCGTCCTGGCGGCCCTCTCGCTTCTGGGAGGGCTTGCCACGCCGGCATGGGCCACCTATGGCGGCGGTGCCTGTCATCGATGCGCACCGCCTGCCGTGGTCGAGACCATGTGCAGCACCGTGGCCCTCGCCCCCCAGGTTCAGACGGTCTATCAGACCGTCTATGAAACGGTTTACGATTCTGAGCCGATGACCGTGATGGAAACCCGGTACCGGACCGCTTACCGGACCGAGAACTACACCGTCATGCGGCCCGTTACCGAGACCAGCTACGTCGAACGGCCCTACACCGTCCAGAAGCCGGTGTATCAAACCGAGCGTCGCGAACGCCGGTACACTGTCCAGAAGCCGGTGTATCAAACGGAGCGCCGCGAACGTCGATACACCGTGATGAAGCCGGTGTATCAGACAGTCAACCAGGAACGTCGATACACCGTGATGAAGCCGGTGATGCGCACCCAGCAGATGGAACGGCGCTACACCGTGCAGAAGCCGGTGTATCAGACGGTGAATCGGGAGAGCCGGTACACGGTGATGAAACCGGTGTATCAAACGGAGCGCCGCGAGCGACGGTACACGGTGATGAAGCCGGTGTATCAGACGGTGAACCGCGAGAGCCGGTACTCGGTGATGAAGCCGGTGTACGAGACCAGCGTGGTCGAGCAGCCCTACACCGTTTGCCGGCCGGTGACCACCTGCCGCCAGGAAGTGGTCGAGACCGGGTACTACGAGCGGCAGTACACCACGGTCCCCGGCCCGGTGGTCGAGCGTCAGGTGAAGGTGCCGGTGGAGGATTGCGGCTGCGGGCCTCGGGGCCTCTTTGGTTGCAAGCACAGGAAGAAGGTGACGGCCACCGTCGCCGTGCAGTGCCCGCCGAGAACGGTCAGCCAGCGGGTCTGGGTCTCGCGCCCGACCGTCCGCAATGTCAGCGAAACGCGGTACGTCCGCGAGACGATGACGCGGCAGGTCCCGGTTCGCACCTGCCGCATGGTCGCTGAGGAGCGGGTTCAGGTCACGCCGGTCACCACCTGCCAGATGGTCGCAGAGGAGCGGGTCGAGCCGTACGAGGTCCAGACTTGCCGATACGTCGCCGAGGAGCGGGTTCAAACCGTCCCCGTGACCACCTGCCAGTACGTCTCCGAGGAGCACGTTGAGCCCTACCAGGTCCAGACCTGCGAGATGGTCGCTGAGGAGCGGGTGCAAACCGTTCCCGTGACCACCTGCCAGATGGTCGCCGAGGAGCGGGTCGAGCCGTATCAGGTGACCACTTGCCAGTACGTCGCCGAGCAGCACGTTGAGCGCGTTCCCGTGACCACCTGCCGGATGGTCGCCGAGACCGCCTCGCGACAGGTTCCGGTCTGCGTCGCCGAGCAGGTCCCCGTGACGGTGAATCGTTGCGTGGCCCGCGTCGTCCCCCGGACAGTCGCCGTTCAGCAATGCACCATGGTCCCGGTCGTGATGCCGGCCTGCCCGACCTGCCCATAACCTTGAGATTTTCAGAAAAGCCCAACGGCGGCGTCCCGATCATCGCGGGACGTCGCCGTTTTCTTTGTTGCAGGCCCTGTTCCACCTCTCAGAGGTGGATATAGATGGTTGCCGGCTGGGCACCAAGTTGGACGGCGAGGTCCGACGTCCGCGGTTCCATGTACCGCATGATCTCCGGCGCTCTGGCCGCGATCTCCTTCGTGGAGCTTCTGCCCTCGGGCGCCGGGCAAAGGGTGATCCGGAACCGTGTTTCGGGCGTTGGGGTCCAGATTTTGCGCCCAGAGACGTGGAATTCACCCCGATCGTTGAGCTGGGCCGTGACGGCCGCACAACTCTGGTCCTCCGGGTAGAGGACAATAAAGCCGCCCGCCATCGGCCGGCCGTGGATTGTGATCTGACCGTCGAGCGGGCCTCCCTCGATCGTCTCGGCGGGATTGGGGAGGGTGAGCCCAAGGCCCAGGAACGGCAGAAAGAGAAGGGTCGCGCCGAACCAGAAGCGTTGTTTTCCCATGGAAGGGTCCTCCGAGGCTCATTGAGAAACCTGAGTGGAGGAGATGCAGAGAAGGCGCCACCGGGGCGCCTCTCTGAATCGTATTTCCCAATCCGGGAAATGACAACCTCCCGGCCGCGAATCAAGTTGGGGCAGGGAGGCGGGGCGGAGTCCCATTCCGCCGCTTAGAGGTCGACATCGACCTCGGTCGTCTGATCGTCAAGCCGGACCTTCAAGTTGGTTGTCTGAGGTTTGCTCAGCCGCTCGATTTCGTTCTCGGAAATCGTACCGAGGCCATGAGACCGGTAGTCCCTGGCGGCCTCTTCCGGTGTCATGACGTCGCTGAACAGTTCACTGCGGGACGGCACGACGCAAATGCGATAACTCGTGGCCGAGGTCCGATTACGGAGCCATCGAGGCCCGATCTGGAAATGGCCTGTTGCGTCGATGTAGCTCGAGGCCGGGTCGCTCGATTCGTCTTCAGGGTAGAAGACGATAAAACCATGTGTGAGGGGGTGTCCATTCACGCTCACATGCCCCACAAACGGGGCGGACTGGATGTCGGTGATGACCGGCTCCGGCATCAGGAGCGGTACGAACAGAAAAACCACGGGTATGGCGATGAGCGCCGTACCAAACCAGAAACGTTCCTTTTCCATTGTGTTCTCGGCTCGCACAGGGCCGACGGATTGTTGGGAAGGATACGCGGGCAGGATGGTCTGCTATGACCATACGCATTCTACCATCTCTTACGTCGGCCGACAATCGATGTGACGGGTACTTTTACAAAATCGATCCGAACGGTTAGCGGCGCTCAGCAAAAGGGCTTGAGGGCGTTCCGCATCGTCGCGGCGTCGGGATATCGTTCTTTCGGGTCGCGTGAGAGGCACCGGCTAATCACCGCGGCCAGACCCTCGGGAATGTCGGAGCGGCGATCGCGGATCGGGATCGGCGACTCTTCCATCAGCATCCGGATCAGGTCGCCACCACCGGAGTTTTCGTCATAAACGTACTTGCATGTTAGCATATAATAGAGAGTAGCCGCCGTAGCGTAGAGGTCGGCCAGGGGGGTGACGGTTTTGAAGTCGAGCATTTGCTCGGGCGGCATGAAGGGGACAGTCCCGCGCATTTCGCCGGAGAAGGTCAGGCCGGAGAGTCCGACGCCTCGGAAGCTCTTGGCGAGGCCAAAGTCGGAGATCTTGGCCGAGAGGCCCTCGGCGGTCTGGGCGATGAGAACGTTCTCAGGCTTGATGTCGCGGTGAACAAAGCCCAGCCGGTGAGCCAGTTCAAGACCCTTGAGAATCTGGCAGGTCAGCCGGCAAGCCTGCTCCATCGGATAGCGCCCAGGATCCGCCTTGGCGAGGGCTTCGAGATTGGTGCCGGCGACGTACTCCATCGCAAACCAGAACTGGCCCCGCGTCATTCCCTGTTCGTAGCATTCGACGATGTTGGGATGGCGGAGTTGACTGATCACCGACATCTCTCGTTGGAAACGATCGATGGCGGATCGGGTTGTGGCGGTCTCGGGCATGATCAGCTTCAACGCAACCATCTGGCCGGTGAGGTTATGCCGCGCCTGGTAGACGACTCCCATGGCGCCCCGGCCAAGCTCTCGGATGCAGGTATAGTAAGGAACCGGTTGCGGAAGGCTTGCGGCCTCGGATCGGCAAGAGGAGCACCACCATTCGACCGGCTCGTTCGCGGGACCAGCGGCCGGTCCCGTCGGCCCCGCAATGGTCAGACCTGGAGGCGCCGCAGCGCCGCAGCCCGCACAATGGATGGTTCCATTCGCGAGCGGGCGGGTCGTCCCCGAGTCTCCCACGGCCGAGGAAAGCGGATTGATCGACTCGATGGCAACACGGAAGACGCTCTGCCCGGCCGCGATGATGTCTCCCGCAACCAGGCGAACCCGGTCCACCCGATGATTGTTCACGAACGTCCCATTCGTGCTCGCCAGGTCACGCAACTCGCAAGCCGGTGGGCTCAACTCGATCATGAAGTGATCGCGAGAGAGCGTCTGATCCTCCGGCATCGGACAATGCACGAACCTCGATCGACCGACTATAAAGGAGTCAGGTCGGTTCAGGATGAACTGACGGCCCTCCAGAGGGCCCTGCATCACATTGAGGATCACACGCATGCATTAGCCTCGGGGGCTTCGATCCGGGCAGGGCGCGGCCTGTTCCGTCGTGATCGGCTGATGGGAATCGGCCTCTCCGACGGAGCCATCGTGGTTCCTCCGGTTTCGCGAGTGGATCGGTGCGAACACTCCAACCACCGATAAGCCAAAAAACTATCCCTGTAGCCATCGAAGCGGGAGAGACTGCGAGCAAGGGAGGTCGGATGGCCCAACATCGCTGCGACTCGACGGAGGTGCGACATCGGACGCCTCTGCTTTCTATGATACAACCGACATCAAGGGCGCGAATGCGCAAAGTGAGGGTTGAAGGTCCGACGATCGGCGTCTAGCCCGGATTATTCAGCCCGGATCGAATAAGTAGACCTCGTTCGGCGTCTAAGCTCTTGTGCCATGAGAACTTACACGTTCGCGCCGAGGTCTCCCATGAGTTCACAGTCTGTCCCCGGAACGGCACTCGATTTCTT
>DAIDKV010000118.1 GCA_027449865.1 Planctomycetales bacterium | reverse complement strand
CCCATCCATGGTTTGACCCCTTGCCCATCGATATCCAGTCCCCAGAACTCCCCGGGGCCGCACTCTACCACAAGAATCTGACGTTCTTCTATTGACGATTCTGGGTGTCCGGCAGAAGAGACAGAAGCCGACGTGCACCCGCACGGGTTGTGGTGAACGATCTTCGGATTGACCCCCCGGGCGATCTGGCCTACCATCCCGCGCCGACTTCGGGATCCGGCCGTGCGATTGCGCGCTTTCCGGGGCTCTGGGCGGTCGGTCGGGGAACCTGTCGATGCGAAGAGTGCTCTGGGGACTCGTCCCGATTTCCGCGGTGCTGCTCTCCTTCTGGCTGATCGCGCTGGATCGGCAGGGACGGCTCGCCTGGGACCACTGGGACGAGGTTAAGCGAGGGATCCTCTACCGGAGCGGTCAGCTCGAGCCCGAGCAGCTCACCGCGGCCGTGGATCGGTACGGCATTCGGACCGTGATCAATCTTCAATGGCCGGGCGAGGAGATGGCGACCGAGCGGGCGCTTGCGGGTCGGATCGGCGTCGACTTCGTCAATCTGCCGATGCCGGGCGACGGGCTGGGAGAGGAGGCACAGTTTCGCGAGATTCTCAAGATTCTCGACGATCCCGAGCGACGCCCCGCGCTGGTGCATTGCGCCCGAGGAACCTGTCGGACGGGCGCCTCGGTGGCCTTCTATCGGTTCGAGCGCGACGGCTGGACGCCCGAGGATGTGGCCGCCGAGCTGAACCGCCAGACCTATCATTATGGCCTGCTCCCCGGCTACATCTACGCGATGGTCAAGACCAGGCCCCGTCTGCCGGGAGTGGCGATGACGCTCGACCGCAACCGCCCCGAGGAGCCCAGGGAAGCGATCGAGCCTCTGGGCCCGATCGAGCCGGCTGGCGAACCGACGGCGGCGGCCCCGCGCAAGGAGGCGGAGCATGGAGACTGACCCGATCTCAACAACTCCAGCGCCGACGACCCGGGGCCGGACCACACGGGTCGACGCTGTCGCGATGACGCCGTGGGGTCTCTCCGACCGCGCCTGCCTCGATCTCTCAACGGCGATCCTGGCGATCGGCTTTGTGCTGATCGGGGCGGCGGGGCTGGACGTTAGCCCGGCGGAGGGCCGGCTGGCGCTGGCGACTGGCGGATCACCCGCGCCGATGGGGCAGATCTACGGATACTGGGCCCCCGACCTCTGGCCGGCGGAGGTGCTGCCGAGTCTCGCCCTGAGCCGGCAAATGCCGTCCTGGCGGCCGACCTCGGAGGCCATCCGCTGGCCCTCGGCGATCGCGGCGGTTCTCGGCGGATGGCTGCTCGCCCGGGGTATGTACCGGGCCCTGGGATTCCGTGCGGGAATCTGGACGGCCGCCTGCTGGCTCGGATCGCTCGCGATGATTCATCGATCCGCCGGCGCGGGATTCGAGGCGATGGTCGGTAGCCCGACCTCCGCGGGGCTCAACCTGATCCTCGGAGTCGCCACCGTCGCCTCCATCGAGAGACGGCTCACCCGGGGCGCTGACTGGTCGGCCGGATTATGGGCCTCGGTCGCGTTCCTCGCCGGTGGATGGCCGCCTCTGCTCTTGATCGCGCTGGTGATCCTTGTGATCGGACGGCGAGGCGCGTCGTTCTCGTTCCGGCTGATCCTCCCGGTGCTGGCCGTCGCCATCGGCTGGTCGATCGCCGCGATCCGGGCGGCCACCGCGCAGGGGTGGGCATCGGCGCTAACTCTACCGCTCACTCGCGGGCTGGACACCTCGCTCCCCATCGCCGTTGTGCTGCTCGCCCTTCCCTGGTCGCCGTTTGCCGCGATGATTTTGGCACGATCCGCCCGCGCCTCGTGGCCGGGCGCGGGACGGGTCTGGGTGAAGGCCTGGGCACAGGCGACCGTCGTTGCCCTCGTCGCCGGAACCTTCGTGCCGGGACTCGGCGCGCCGGCGCGGGTCGTCGCCCTCGCGGGGCTGGTCGTGACCTCGGCCGCCGGGCTCGACCTCGCCTGGAAGCGATCGCTCCCCTCCTGGCCTCGCCTGTGGTTCCAGGCGGCTCTTGCCGGGACGATGGCTCTCTGGCTCTTTGCCATGACCTTCGGCTCGTTCCTCTGGATCGTAACCATGCCGTTTTACCGGCCGCTGGGAATCGCAATCGCGATCATGGGCCTGGTCGTCGCTGGGCTGGGCTGGTCGTCGCTTGCCTCGGCCAACACCCGGCGCGGGCTGGTGACGCTCTTGATCATGGCCGCCGGTCTCAAGCTGGCCCACTGGGGCTACTTCGCCCCCGAGTGGAACTACCGGCTCAGTCAGGGCCCGTGGGGGCGCGCCATCGGCCAGTGGGTCCCGCGCAAGTGGCCCATTTACACGATCCACGACTGGCGACAGCCCGACCTGATGTTCTACACCGGTCGAGCGGTCCGGCAGATCCCGGGGCCAAGGTTCCTCCGCTACCTGCCCGGAGACGAGAGCCGTTTCCTGCTGCTCCAGGACTCGGAGTTCCGCCACTGGCCCGAGGACGCCCCGCCGCTGTCCCTCGTGGCCCGGTTCCTCGACGCCTCCGGCGAGAAACGCGTTCTTGCCCGGACCCCCGGCCAACTGCCGGTTCCCGGTCAGGGCGCGCGGCGACAGTCGGCCTCGGGCGCCGAGGAATAATCGTGAAACCGGTCAGACCTGAAAGACGCCGGTCGTGATCGACGAGGTGTCACGCCGGCGTACGGCGATGTCGAGCGCCATCGTCAAGACCTCGCGAGTCTGGGCCGGGTCGATGATTGCGTCGACCCACATCCGGGCAGCGCCGTGGCGGATGTCGGTCTCCTGTTCGTAGCGGTGGCGAAGGTCTTCGGTCATGGCCGACATCTCGGCGGCGTCCACCTGCTTCCCTTGCCGCTTCAGGGCCGCAACGTTCACGTCGAGCATCGTCCGGGCGGCCTGCTGGGCACCCATCACAGCGTATCGCGCGGTCGGCCAGGCGAAGAGGAACCGCGGGTCGAAGGCCCGCCCGCAGAGCGCGTAATGCCCGGCGCCGAAGGAGTGGCCGACGATCAGCGTGAGCTTCGGGACCGTGCTGTTACTCACGGCACTGACCAGCTTCGCTCCGCGACGGATGATCCCGCCTCGCTCGGCGTCGCGGCCGACGTCGAAGCCGTTGACATCCTGGATGAAGAGGATCGGCAAACGCGACTGGTTGCAGTCGAGGACAAATCGCGCGGCCTTCTCGGCGCTGTCTCCGTAGAGGACGCCGCCGAACTGGAGTGGACCGCCGCCCTCGGGCTTGAACCGGAGCCGCTGCGTCGCGACGACTCCCAGACCGATGCCCCCCATCCGACCAAATCCGCAGACGAGCGTCCGGCCGAACTCGGGACGATATTCGTCAAAGGGGCTACCGTCAAGAATCGCGGTGAGCAGGTCGCGGACGTCGTACTGCGATGACGGGTCGGATTTTACGATCGCGGCAAGATCGGCGTCGGGCCTCGCGGGCGGCTCGACGGCCGTCCGCATCGGTGCGGGATCGGTGTCCGGGGGAAGAAGCGCGATCAGACGTCGGAGGCGAGCGAGGCAGGCGTCGTCGTCGGGCTCTCGGTAGTCGATCGTCCCGCTGACCGCCGCGTGGACCTTCGCGCCGCCGAGTTCCTCGTGCGTGATCTCCTGGCCAATGGCCGCCTTCACCAGCGCGGGACCAGCCAGATACAGCCCGGAGCCCTCGGTCATCAGCGTCGTGTCACAAAGCACCGGCAGGTACGCTCCGCCCGCGACGCAGTTTCCCATGATCGCGGCGAGCTGCGGTATCCCCCTCGCGGAGAGAACGGCGTTGTTCCGAAAGATCCGGCCGAAGTCGTCGACGTCGGGGAAGACCTCGTCCTGCATCGGCAGGAAGACACCCGACGAATCGACGAGGTAGACCAGCGGGAGGCCGTTGACCCCGGCGACCTCCTGCGCCCGGAGGATCTTCTTGATGGTCATCGGGAAACAGGCGCCGGCCTTCACGGTGGCGTCGTTGGCGACCACCATGACGCGACGGCCATGAACCGAGCCGATCGTCGTGACCACCCCCGCGCCAGGAGCGCCACCCCATTCCTCGTACATCCGGTAAGCGGCCCACAAGCCCAGTTCCAAAGTCTGTGAGCCAGGGTCGAGGAGGGCCCCGATCCGCTCGCGCGCTGTCTTCCGACCCCGGGCATGCTGCCGGGCGATCGCCTCGAAACCGCCGCCTTGCCGGATCTGCTCCTCCTGGGCTGCCAGATCATTCATGGTATTCAGTTTTCAGTTTTCAGTTTTCAGTTCACGGATTGCCGGGCGCAATGCCAGCATGATCATCATGAGAAGTCGAGGCCTGGCAATCCCCCGGCTGAAGCTGTCTTCTGACTGAAAACTGATAGGGGTTACGCAGTTGGGGTTTTGAAAGGTCATGCCCTGTTGTTCTAGGATATCGGAACCGAGAAGGTTGGCACCTGTGTCTTCCCGGCTCAACGCCAGAAGCCGCAGCTTTCCAAAGTCAAATCTCCAAAAGTACCAACTGCGTAACTCCTACTGAAAACTGAAAACTGAAAACTGAAAACTGTTAATGCAACCTCGGATCGGTGGCGGCGATGATCGCGCTGACAGCCTGCTGATTGAAGCCCTTGAAGCCTTCCCGACGTTCGAGGTTCTCCAGGTGGCTTCCGATCGTCCCCTCTCGGATGAACTTCTCGGCCTGCTCGGACGTGATCCAGCCGGCGCGGACCGCCCGCTCGGCCCGGTCCGGGGCGACCCGCCATCGCTCGCCAGCCGTGAACGCCTGGCGAAGGAACGGGAAATCCGAGAACGGCTTCATCGTCTCGATTCCGGCCTCGGCTTTCAGGCCGTCGCGAAGAGCATCGAAGTCGAACTGGGCCTCCAGGTGATGCATCCCGGCCCCGAGGATCGACTCGCCGTGCAGGGCGACCCAGAGGCCGACCGTCCCGGGCTTCGGCAGGTCGGGCAGGGACTGGTGGGCGAAGTCCTCGGTCGCCTCCTCGGGGGCGAGATCGAGGTCGGCGAAGATCACGATCCCGGTGACGGGATGCTCCAGTACCTGAGCCCCCCATCCGGCATGCGCTCCGGCGTGAAACCGTTCGCGGAGCTGAAAACCCAGTTGGGTGAACATCCTCATCACGCGAGGGAAAAATCGCCGGGAGCATCGGAACGTGTGATGATCGTGGTTCGCCCAGCCGAGTCCGAGCCGGTCCTGCCGGGTCTTCTGCACCCGGGCGGCGGTGTTCCACGACTCCCAGAATTCGCGCTCGGCCTCGAAGACCAGGTGGCAGGCCAGATCAACCGATCCGGCCAGCTCGATCACACGGTGGAGGGTCGCTTCGGTTGCGTCGAAGCCCTCGGCGTCGTCCTCGAATTTGCGACGCCGGGCCCGCCAGAGATCGAGCGCGGCCAGGGCGTCTCGAGCGGCCTGCGGCCTCATTCGGCCGTCGCGGGCCATATCGCCGGGGTACGGCTCAAAGCCCAGATAGGCCCGCCGTTCAATAACCGAGAGCGTCGTCGGATGACCCGGAATCCGGACGATCCGGTACGGCCCCATCGGCTGACCGGCGATCTCCAGGCCAAGGTCGTGCGCCCGGCAGAACGCCGCGACCGAATCCACCTTGATCGCGACCTCGGCGACCTCGGGCCCCTGCCCTCGTACGGCGATCCTCGGGAAAATCCCCCCCGGATGGGCGAACACCGGAGAATGGACAGGATATCGGATCGCCTGCCGACGGTAGCCCAGTTCCTCCAGGCGCGCGGCCTGGCCTGGCGTCTCGCCCACGACCAGGTGATCCACCCAGATCGGGAACCGCGTTCCCGTCTCGCCCGGCATCCGATCGGCCAGCTCCCGCGCGAACGTATTCCCCTCGAGCGCCCGGCCAATCTGCTCCTCGACGAACGACTCGGTCTCCGGCCACCGCTTCCACTCAAATGGGGAAGCCTCACTCGCCTCGATTTCCGCCGATCTCAACATCAGAGACCTCCCCTCGCGACCGACTGTTCCCGTTCCTCTCGGGCCGCGTGGATGCCCTCCATCGCGGCGGACATCGCGGCGTCCACCAGACCCAGGCCAATCTCGACCTGCCGGTGAGTCAGGCAGAGCGGCGGACAGAACCGGACCGTGCTCGGACCGCACGGCAGCAGCAGCAACCCACGTCGGAACGCCAGTTCGATGATCGTGTCACGCAGGTGGGGATCGGGCTCGCCGTCGGTCGCCTGGATCTCAACGCCGATCATCAGACCCAGTCCGCGAACCTCGCGGATGAACGGATAGCGATTGGCAATCCGTTGCAGCCCATGGCGCAATTCGAGACCGCGCCGGACCGCGTTGGCCCTGTATTTCTGCTCGATCAGGTCGAGCGAGGCCAGCGCCGCCGCGCAGGCGACCGGGTTGCCGCCGAATGTTGAGGCGTGACTGCCGCTGGGCCAGTCCATCACCGAGGCCCGGGCCACAATCGCTCCAAGCGGGAGCCCGTTGGCAATCCCCTTCGCCAGACAAATGATGTCGCCGGCCAGGCTCCAGTGCTCCTCGGCGAACATCTTCCCCGTCCGCCCAAAGCCGCTCTGAACCTCGTCGAAAACCAGCAAAACCCTGTGCTCGTCGCACAGTTTTCGAAGCCCCGGTAAGAAGTCGGGCGGCGGAACGACGTAGCCCCCCTCGCCCTGGATCGGCTCGACAAAGATCGCCGCCAGCTCCTCAGGCGGGCAGATCGTTCTCAGAAGCGCCCGAACACTCTCCAGGTCGCCATATCGGGCGTGGTGGATCTCGGGGACCAGCGGCGCGAAGCCCCGTCGCTGGAGCGGCTTCGAACCCGACAGCGACATCGCCCCATATGTGCGCCCATGAAAGGCGTTCATGAATGCCATCGCCCGGTTGCGGCCGGTATGGCGGCGGGCAAGCTTCAGCGCGGCCTCGATCGCCTCGGCCCCGCTGTTCGTGAAAAAGACGCGCTTGGGCTCCGGCCCCGGCGCGATCGCGGCGAGCCGCTCGGCCAGCCGGACCTGCGGGGTGTAATAGAAATCGGTTCCGGACATGTGGATCAGCCGGCCCGCCTGCTTTCGGATCGCCGCGACGACCTTGGGATGCGAGTGACCGGCGTTGGTCACGGCGATTCCGGCGGTGAAGTCGAGGAACCGGTTGCCGTCCATGTCCTCGATCATCGCGCCTCGCGCCCGCCGCACGACGAGCGGATAGGTCCGCGTGTACGAGGGCGACATCACCCGATGGTCGCGTTCGAGCCAGGCGGCCGCCCGCGGACCAGGGATCGGACCGAGGATTCGCGGCTCTTCCCGGTTCAGGTTCGCCATCCCGGCCTCCTCTTGATGGGACGCGGGCTTCTTTCCGTCGGACGAATCGTCACTCATTCATTATCGCGGAATCACCCAGCGCGGTCAAACGGGGCCGAGGCGATCAATACAGCGTCGGCCTCCACCATGGCAGGATGCGGGGCCGTCGAGAACTCGGAGGCCCGTCCGCCTTCCCCAGGGAAGAGATCCCGCCAACCTCGACTGACGAGCGCCAGCGCCAAAGCACCGCCAAGGCCGCCGACCATCGCGAATCCGAGGAAGCCCCCGTCGAAACTCCCGGTCGTCTGCTTGAGGACTCCCAGGACCATCGGCAGTACAAAGCCGCCGAGCCCGCCCGCGGCGCCGACGATGCCGGTCACCACGCCGATCTCCCGGGAGAATCGCTGTGGGACGATCTGGAAAATGCAGCCATTGCCCATGCCGAGCGCTGTCATGGCCGCCAGGAGCAGGGCCGTCCCGGCGAGGAGCGGCGGCCGGGTCGCCATGCCCAGCATTGTCGCGCCCACGATCAGGTCCAGCCCGATCAGCACACGAACACCGCCGAACCGATCGGCGAGATGGCCGCCCAGCGGGCGAAGTGTCGACCCGGCCACGACGCAGAGCGTTGTGAACTGGCCCGCCTCCACGTTCGAGAGCCCATACTGGCTCAGGAAAAAGATATTCAGGAAGCTGGCCAGGCCGACGAACCCCCCGAAGGTGATCGCGTAGAAGAACGAGAACCACCAGGTATCACCGATCCTCAGTACGGCGAGATAGTCGGAGAGAGGCCGCGGCGGCGGCTGGTTAGGACTCTCCTCGACGAAGATCGCGAACAGGGCGAAGGTCGCCAGAAGCGGGATCAGCGCCGCGCCGAACACGGCATGCCAGCCCCAGGCCGCGTCGAGTCGCGGCCCGAAAAACGTGGCCAGCGCCGTGCCGATGTTCCCAGCGCCGGCAATCCCCATCACCAGGCCCTGGCAGTGGGGCGGATACCATCGGCTCGCCAGAGGAAGCGCCGCGGCGAAGCTCGCCCCCGCCACCCCCAGCAGCAGACCGACGAGCAGAATACCGGCGAAGCCGTCCGCCCAGATCCAGCCAAGGAGCAAGGGCGGGATCGACAGAGACATCCCCAGCATCGCGGCCCGGCGGGCGCCGATCCGGTCCGCCAGGAGCCCCAGCGCCAGCCGCAGCACGGCCCCGCCAAGCACCGGCACCGCCACCATCAGTCCCTTCCGCGCGTCTGCCAGAGCGAAGTCCGACGCGATCGAGTTCGCCAATGCGCCGGGGATCAGCCAGATCATGCAGCTCACCGTGAAGTACGAGAAGGCGCCGATGAGGGTTGGCATATGGCCAACCCTTCGGAATTCTCCGAAATTCATGGGATCGAGGGTCCGAAGGGGAGGGATGGGATCGTTCAGACGCACGCCAGAGAGCAGCCCCGCGGAGCCTGATCGCGGCGATGCAGCTCCTTCGCGGAAGGCAGTTTGACGGAGACATCGTTCCCCTCGACCCGGACCGGGAAGACCTCGACACTCAGCGACTCACCGCTAAGGCACTCGCCCGATTCGAGCGAGAAGGTCTTTTTGTGCATCGGGCAGACGACCTTGGGAACGCCCTTCTGGTCGCCGAGGAGGCCGCGCGCGAGGATCGCCTCGCGCCGGTGTGGGCAGGTGTTCTGGGTGGCGTACCACTCGCCCCGCGAGTCGAACCGGAAAACGGCGATCTCGCAATCGCCGTGCTTGATCGCCCGGCCGCCGTCGCGGGGGAAGTCGTTCACCGCGCCGACGCGTACCCAGCTCGTTCCCTCCTCGGGTTCGGGCGGGACGTTCGCGGGCTCGCCCGGCCAGCCGAGCCCGAGCTGCTCGGCCGGGACGAAGTCGGAGGGCCAACCGGCGGGATGCTTCTGACCCCGCTCCGCGATAAACTCGACGCCCGCGGAGACCTCATCAGTGTTGGCGAACTGCTGGAAAAATCGGCGCTTCTCCGGGTCGTCGACGACGGCCTTCCACTCGCACCGATAAGAGTCCACAAGTCCCTGCATCTGCCGCTCAAGCTCGGCCGCGAGCCCGAGGCGGTCGTTGACGACCACGTCCCGGAGGTACTCGATGCCGCCCTCCATCTTCTCGAGCCAGACCGAGGTTCGGGTCAGCCGGTCGGCGGTCCGGATGTAGTACATGAGGAACCGGTCGAGGTATCGCAGGGCCGTCGCCTCGTCGAGGTCGGCGGCGAGCAGGTCGGCATGGCGGGGGCGCGAGCCGCCGTTTCCGCAGACGTAGAGGTTGTAGCCTTTCTCGGTGGCGATCAGGCCGAAGTCCTTGCTCTGGGCCTCGGCGCACTCGCGGACGCAGCCCGAGACGGCCCCCTTCAGCTTGTGCGGAGCGCGGAGCCCCCGGTATCGCAGCTCGACCTGGATGGCGAACCCGACGGAGTCCTGGACGCCGAAGCGGCACCAGGTCGATCCGACGCAGCTCTTGACTGTCCGCACGGCCTTGCCGTAGGCGTGGCCGCTCTCGAAGCCGGCCGCGATCAGTTCGGACCAGATCTCGGGCAGGAGGTGGACCGGCGCGCCGAAGAGGTCGATGCGCTGGCCGCCGGTGATCTTGGTGTAGAGGCCGTACTTCCGAGCGACCTCGCCCAGAACAATCAGCTTCTCCGGCGTGATCTCGCCGCCCGGGATGCGGGGGACCACCGAGTACGTCCCACCTCGCTGGATGTTGGCCAGGAAGCGATCATTGGTGTCCTGGAGCGTCGCGTGGGCCTGGTCGAGGATGTTCTCGTTCCAGAGCGCTGCCAGGATCGAGGCGACCGCCGGCTTGCAGACCTCGCAGCCCTGGCCGCCGCCGTGCGAGGCGATCAGGTCTCCGAACGTTTTGATCCCCCGGATCATGGCGATCTGATAGAGTTCCTGGCGGCTGTGTGCGAAGTGCTCGCAGAGGCGGTTGTCGACCTTCGCCCCGGCCGCCTGGAGCTCGGTCTTGAGCAGTTCGGCGACACGCGGGAGGCAGCCGCCGCAGCCGGTGCCGGCCTTCGTGCCTTCCTTGACCTCCGCCAGGGTGGTCAGCCCCTTTTCCCGGATCGTTTCACAAAGCTGACGCTCGCTGACGTTGTTGCACGAGCAGACCTGGGGATCGCCCAGGCGGGATGCGGCGGCGTTTTCCCCTCGCCCCAACGCGAGCAGGTCGCCGGGCGCAACCGGCAGCGGCTCGACGCTCCGACAAAGGCCCAGCAGCGTGCCGAAGTCCGAGGCGTCGCCAACCAGGATACCGCCCAGCAGCCGGGTGCCCTCGGCGTCGAAGGTGAGCTTCTTGTAGACGCCCCCGAACGGGTCGTGGAACGTCAGAGCCCGCGCGCCTTCGGCCTCGGTGAAAGGATCACCGAAGCTGGCGACATCCACACCCATGAGCTTCAACCTGGTCGACAGATCGAAGCCGGAGAACGTCCGCGGCTCCCCGAGGAGCTGGGCCGCGGCGACCTCGGCCATCGCGTAGCCAGGCGCGACCAGACCGTAGATCATCCCTCGGTGCGCGGCGACCTCCCCGATCGCGAGAATGTCTGGGTCGGAGGTCCGCAATGCGTCGTCCACCACGACCCCGCCGCGACGGTCGACCTCCAGGCCGCAGGCACGGGCCAGTTCGTCGCGGGGCCGGATGCCCGCCGAGATCAAGACCATGTCGACCTCGAGCCGTCCGCCGTCAGCGAACGCGAGGCCCCGCACCTTGCCGTTCCCGAGGAATTCCCGCGTCGACTTGCCCAGGTGGACCCGGACGTCCATCGCCTCGATTTTCTCGAGCAGCGCCCTCGCGCCTGCCTCGTCGACCTGGCGGGGCATCAGCCGAGGGGCAAACTCCACGACATGGGTCGTGAGGCCGAGTTCGCGGACCGCCTTCGCCGCCTCGAGCCCGAGCAGGCCGCCGCCGATCACCGCGGCGGACGACGCCTTCCCGGCGTAGGCGAGGATTCCCTCGAGATCCTCGATGGTTCGATAGACGAAAACCCCCGCCTTGTCGACACCCGGGATCGGCGGGACGAACGGCGACGAGCCGGTCGCCAGCACGACCGCGTCGTATTCGGTCGCCCGGCCCGCCGAGGAGAAGACGACCCGCTTCTGGCGGTCGATGGCCGTCGCGCGTTCGCCGATGTGAAGCGCGATCCCCTTGTCGGCGTACCACGCCGGGCAGGCGAGCTTGAGGGCTTCATCCGTACGCTGTTCGAAGTATTTCGACAGGTTGACCCGATCGTAGGCGGGGCGCGGTTCCTCGCAGAACGTCACGATCTGGTGGGTCCGCTCGATGTCGTCCTCCACCATTCGCTCGCAGAAGCGGTGGCCGACCATCCCGTGGCCGATCACCACCACGGTCTTCCGATGGCGATTCCGTGAGATCATTGCGATGGGCCCCTCGTGGCGGTTGGTTGTGGGTTCGAGCGGGCGGCCCGCAAGCCCGGGACGGTCTCCTCGGGTCCGGCGGCCCGGACCCGGACCGCGCAGGCCTTGTAGGCCGGCTGTCGCGACACCGGGTCGACGACAGCGTCCGTCAGCCGGTTGGTGGATTCGTCGTGCATGGGCAGGAAGAGGCATCCCTGGGGGACAGTCGCGGTGAGCAGGACCCGAGCGATCGCCCGCCCCCGTCGCGACTCGACGACCGCCCACTCCCCGGCACGAAGGCCGAGATCAGCGGCGTCGGTGGGATGGATCTCCACGTACGGGTCGTGGGGATGGAGCTTGCGGAGGATGCCGGACTTCGACGTTCGCGTCTGGGTATGCCACTGAGCGGCGCTGCCGCGGCCCGTAAGGAGCTGGTAGCGGAAGTTGCCTTCCGGCGGTTCGGGGAGTTCTCGCGGTGCCCCGAAGACAAAGCGGGCGCGGCCGTCGAGGAAGAAGAACCGGCCATCGGCGAAGAGGCGGCTCTGCCTCGCGCCGGCGCCGCTCTCCGACGGGAATGGCCACTGGATGCCGCCCGCTTCGTCGAGCATCCGGTAGTCGGCGATCCCGGTGATGTCGCAGGGCATGCCGGCGGTCAGCGATCTGAGGATCCCGAAGACCGCCTCGGGCGACTCCCATCGGTCGAACATCGGACCGCACCCGTGGTAATGGGCGGCCAGCTTGAAGATGTGGAAGTCGGAGAGCGCCTGGCCCGGGGCGCGCCGGACCTTCTTGATCAGCCCGATCCGCCGCTCGGAGTTGATGAACGTGCCTTCCTTCTCGCCCCAGCCCGCGGCCGGCAAGACGAGGTCGGCAAGCCGGGCCGTCTCCGTCGAGTGGTACATGTCCTGCACCACGAGGAAGTCCAGCCGGCCGAGGATCTCACGGAGTCGTCCCTGATCGATCCAGGAATGCGCCGGGTTGGTGCCGATCACCCAGAGGCCCCGAATCTTGCCCGCCTCGATGCCGTCGAGGATCTGGTCATAGGCCCAGCTCGGCCTCGTCGAGATTCGCTCTTCCGGGATGTCGAGCAGGCCGGCGACCTTCTCGCGGTGTTTCGGGTCGGTGAAGTCGTGGCCGCCGAGGAGATTTGTGGTGTTCGAGAAGAGCCGCGAGCCCATCGCGTTGCACTGGCCGGTGATGGAGTTGGCCCCCGTACCGGGCAGGCCGATGTTGCCGGTCAGGAGCGCCAGGTTGATAATCGCCTGGGCCGTGAGGACCCCCTGATGGCTCTGGTTGACGCCCATCGTCCACCAGAACGAGGTGCGAGGGCCCCGGTGGATTCGGCGGGCCGCATCGCGAATCGCCGAGACGCTCAGCCCGGTCTCCCTGGAGACAAGGTCTTCCGGGTAGCCGGCGACGTGATCGGCGAACTCGGTGTGGCCGTTCGTGTGGGCGTCGATGAACGACAGATCGATCCATCGGTTTCGGATCAGAATGTTGGCCAGGCCGTAGAGGAGGATCAGGTCCGACTTGGGCCGCAAGGGCAGGTGGAGCGTGGCGGCCATGGCCGTCTCGGTCCGGCGCGGGTCGATGACGATGATCTCGGGCTTCCTGGGATTGCGCATCACCCGCTCCCAGAGGATGGGGTGGGCGATGCAGATGTTCGACCCGATGAGGACGATGCAGTCGGATTCCTCGAGGTCCTCGTAGGCATAGGGCGGGGCGTCGAAGCCGAACGCCTGCTTGTAGGCCGAGACGGCCGTGGCCATGCACTGCCGGGTATTGCCGTCTCCGTGGACCATCCCCATGCCGAATTTGGCCACGGCACCGAGCAAGGCCATCTCCTCGGTGGCGATCTGGCCGGTGCTCAGGAAGGCGAGGGAATCGGGGCCGTGGGCCTGCTGGATCGCCCGAAATCGGCCGGTCATGGTGGTCAGGGCCGTCGGCCAGTCGACGGGCCGCCGCCGGCCGTCATCGCCCTTCAGGAGGGGGATCGTGGCGCGATCCGGGGCGTCGAGGACGCTGAGGGCCTCCCAGCCCTTGGGGCAGGCCAGGCCGCGATTGACCGGGTAATCGGTCGTCGGCGAGAGTCCGACCGCCTCGCCCTCGCGAAGGTGAACGGTCAGGCCGCAGCCCGTGGAGCAGAACCCGCAGACCATCCCCGTGGTCGCATCAGGCGACCGGGTGGCGGGCACCTGCCCCAGCCCGAACCCACCTGGCACCCGGACCAGCTCGCGGGTGAGGTGTCCATCCCGGGCCCGAACCAGGTCCAGGGCTCGCTGGAGTCTTGACGAATTCCTGCCGGTGGTCGTCACGACAGCAGTCCTCCCGTCATCCTCGGCCGAACGACCGCGGTGAAGAACAGGTAACGCTCGGCCATCTCACCGCCGATCGATACGGCCAGCGCGAGAACGGCGAGGGCCGCCGTCATCCCGGTCATCCCCCAGGTCGATGCCGCCACGGCCAGCGCCGGCAGGACAACCCCACCGGCCAGGCCGAGGATTCGCCGAGAGCCGGCCTGGGTCCGCAATGCCCCCCGCAGCAGGGACGCCGTCATTCGCAGCGTCGTCCGTTCCGAGAGCGCGAAGCCACGGAGTATCCACGCCTCGAAGCCGAGCTTGGCGATCGTCGCGGCGACCAGCCCGGCCGCGATCGCCCGCATCGGATCGTCGGCGATCGCCAGGGGGCGCCCGAGGCGGGCGATCGCCAGCGCCGCCATGGCGGTCGCCAGCCCGAGCACGATCGCCGTGCCCGCGAACTTCACCCCGCCGTATCGGGCATGCCAGAACTCGCGGCGGACCGCGTGGTAGACCATTACGGAGCAAAAGACGCCGGCCAGGCCCGCCACGACCACCGCTCCCAGGACGGCGGCCCGCAGCCCGGTGGACATCGGCAGCCATGCCGGCCGGAGGATCTCCAGGGCCGTGGAGGCCGTGGCGAGCTTGGCGAAGAGACCGAAGGCCAGCACCTCCCGGCTCAGCCACGAATGCCTCAGGCCGATGATCGCGCGGTAGGCGAAGAGCGGCCGTCCGAGGTGAAGGACGCTCGCGGCGAGTCCCGCCCATCCCAGGCCGAGGCTGAGGATCGAGAGAAGCAACGTGCCAGGGCCCCGTGTGGTCCCGCCCGGGATGACGGCCAGCTCAACGAGGAATCCGCCGACCGACAACTGGGTCAGCACGAGCATGGCGATGAGCGGCCAGTGCGCATGCTCGGGCTCGACGTGGTATTCGTCCGCCGGTCGAGCATCCTCCGATCTCCGCAGGTGGCTCGATCGATAAGTGGTCGTCGGCCGGGTGTAGCCCGGATCCGGGGCCCCGGGCAGAAAGACCCCCGCTTCAGCGCGATCGGCGACCTCGGCGCGGTCGACGACCCGAATCGCGATCGCCTGGTGCGGGCAGGCCTGGACGCAGGCCGGCGCCTCTCCGGCCGCGAGCCGGCCGCCGCACATGTCGCACTTGCGGACGATGCCCTTGCCCGGATGGAACCTGGGAGCGTCGTACGGGCAGGCCAGCGTGCAGTACTGGCAGCCGAAGCACTGGTCGTCGAGATGCCGGACGATCCCCGTGAGCGGGTCCTTCTCGTAAGCCTCGACCGGGCAGGCGCTCAGGCAGGCCGGATCCAGGCAATGATGACAGGAACTCGTCACGTGCTGGAGGATCGGCAGCCCCGCTCGCCCCCCGAGAACCAGGCCGACCTCGCGCCACGACTCGCCCTCATCCAGCCCGTTGAGGTTGTGACAGGCCGTCACACAGGCCTTGCAGCCGGAGCATCGATCGAGGTCGACGTCGAAGGCGTACTGCTGTCCCGGACCCGGCGGTTGGGCCGGCATCAGGGCCGAGTAGTACCGACTCTGGAGCGGATCGGCCGCGCCCTCGTGGAACTGGGCGAACCGCTCAACGGCGGTCAGATCCGACTGCTGCTCCAGGAACACGCCGACGATTCCGGCGTCGGCCGGAATCGCCCCGAACGCCGGCCCCGGTCCTGAGACCGGCGTCGCGCCCTGCCATCCGTCGAGGTTCATAAAAACATCGCTCCCGTGCCACGCCCCGGGGTCGGCGCGAGGCATCGCTCTTCGGGATCGCTCTTTCGCGGGGATGGTTGCCGTGCGCCGCCGGGAGAGGAGCCGGCTGGCAACCGCGGACGAGGGGAAAAGCATCGCCTGTGCCGGATTTCGGCACCACACCCGGATCGCGGGCGGATGGCTACGGAAGGACGAACCTTCTTTTCGGTTTCCCCTGGCGGACCTGCGCAAAACCGAAGGGTGACTCGCATCGACCGCGAATCCAGACCCGCCCAGGGGCTGGGCACGATTGCCGATGATCGAGGCGTGTAGAGATCCTTCTGAACCGACGGATGGGCCGAATCGGTTTCGATCCGGAAAGGGGGTCATCGCCGGAGGCGACGTGAAGCGGCATCACGGCCCCCGTCCGGTCAGAGGTCTGAGCGTCTCTCCTTGAGACGACCTGACTCGGCCTCCTGGACGACCGTGAGCCGCAGAAGCTCGATCAGCGAGCGGGCCCCGAGCTTGCGCATCAGGCTGGATCGCCTCAGCTCGACAGCGCGGGGCGTGATCCGGAGCTGGCTCGCGATCTCCTTGTTCGGCCGCCCGTCCTTGATCAGCTCGAGCACCACGCGTTCCTTTTTGGTGAGTTGTTCGAACCGTCGGGACAGATCAGCGCGTGCGGCCATCCGGCTTCGGCGCTCGGAGTCGTCTCGAATCGCGCGCTGGATTTTGTCGAGAAGGGTCTGGCGATTGAACGGCTTCTCCACGAACTCGACCGCGCCCGATTTCAACGCGCGAACCGCCATCGGAACATCGGCATACGCCGTGATGAAGAGAACAGGCATGCCCTCGCCACGGGCGACCATCTCCTCGAAGAGGTCGAGCCCGCTGGTGCCTGGCATCCGCACGTCGAGGATCACACAGCCGGGGCCGTCGGGGGCGAAATCGCGGAGGAACTCGGCGGCCGAGGCGAAAGTCCGGGCCCGGATCCCCACCGTTTTCATGAGCCAGTGGAGCGAGTCCCGCATGTCCGGGTCGTCATCCACGATGTAGACCAGTGTCTGCTCCATCGTCGTTTGTGCCGGCCGGAAGTCTGAAGGAAAAAACCGTTCTCACGCCGGGACGGGATGTGACCTCGATCCGCCCCTGGTGGGACTCGATGAGGGTCCGGCAGATCGCCAGGCCCATGCCCATACCCCCGGCACGCGTGCTGAAGTACGCATCAAAAACCCGGTCGATGGACTCTGCGTCGATTCCCTCTCCATTGTCGATCACGGCGAACTCGACGCTGCCGGTTTCGGCCCGCCGCGTCTGCATAACCAACGTCGGTTCAACGGGTTGCGCCCCGAGCGCATCGAACGCGTTCCGACCCAGATTCACCAGAACCTGGTGGATCTGCACGGGGTCGCCCCAGAGATAGGGCAAGTCGAGTGCCAGATCGACTCGCACGGCGATTCCACGCCTCTCGGCCTCGCCGCGCAAGATCTCCAGGACGTCCTGAACGACCTGATTGGCCTCGAATCGCTCGCGCCTGGATTCCTGTCGGGTCACGAACTTGCGGATACGGTCGATGATCTGTCCGGCGCGGAGCGTGACGGCCAGTAACCGCTCCAGCGCGCCCTGGATCTCAATCAGGGCCGGCTCCGGCGTCGCGAGCTCGACCAGGCAGCCCTCGGCGTAATTGGCGATGGCCCCGAGCGGCTGGTTCAATTCGTGGGCCAACCCGCTGGCCATCTCGCCGATCGTGGTTGTCCGAGCGACATGGCTAAACTGCTCGACCAGCGCCCGATGGCGGTCGCCGGCCCGTTTCAGTTCGCGGGTCCGCTCCTGGACCCTGGCTTCGAGTTCGTCGCGTGTCCGTTCGAGTTCGGAGATCTGGCTCCGGATCAACCGGGCCGCCGGGCGGAGGATGAAGAGGCCGATTGCCGCGAGGATCGCCAGGATCAGTGCCGTGACGATCCAGCCGAGCCGACGGAGGTCGACGACCCGGTCCCTCGCCTCGCTCTCGTAGAGCCCGACGACCTGGTCCATCCGTCGGAGGTATTCGGCCTCGTGGTCGAGCATGACGAGCAGGCCATCGCGGACGGCGGCCATGTCGGGCGGATCGCTCGACCCAGCCCGGATCACCCGCCGCGCGGCCTCGCGAATCTTCACGAAGTCAGGATTGAGTCGCTGCAATCCGTCGCGTAACTCTCCGCTCGCTCGTCCCGGCCCTCTCGGGCTCGCCGCGTCTCGTTGGAGTTGATCCTGTGCCGCGGACCAGGAATCGAGGACCTCGGACATTTCTCGAAGCGGGGCTTTCCCTCCGCCCCATCCGCCCCCGAAGGCCAGGGCCGCCTTCGTCAGCCGCTGGCTGAGCATGCGCTGCCGTCCGGCGATGTTGATCAACGGGGCGTCGGTCGCCAGCCGGATCAGGTAGGGCTCGAGCACCGCCCGGTCGCCGACGACCAGGATCGCCACGACCGTCAGGGCCATCAGATACTTCCGGCCGAGGATGTCCGCGATCTGGTGACTCATCGTGAAACCTTGATCCCTAGAGCGCTTAACGGTTGCATGGACGA
>DAIDKV010000117.1 GCA_027449865.1 Planctomycetales bacterium | reverse complement strand
GGGGTTAGGGGGTGGTTCGCGCTCGGACCAGAGGAGCGATGGCACCCGACGACTCACTTATGAAGATCCCCCGATCTTGGACGCAGGGACTGCCCTAAAGTCCAATTGCTTGCGTGGGTGCGAATAATCCGGGCTAGCCCGAAGCGCCAGCAAGGCTCACTGGAGCACTAAACGGCTGCATGGACGATGCCGGTGGGAGCGAGCTCCTTATATCAACCCGACGCGCCAGCGAGGATTCCGACACGAAGACCCTCGCTGACGCGTCGGTAGGAGAAAGACCCTCGCTGGCGCGTCGGGTTGGTCTGAGAAATCGGCCATCCAACCGTGACGCGCTCTAACTCCAAGCACCTCAACGTGTTCTGATTGGCGGACCGTTGCGGCGGATCGCGTTGTCCTGTAACATCTTACGGAGGCTATTCCATTCGCCCGGGACACCACCAGATCGTTCGGTCGGTTAAGAGGGAAGAACATGCGAGCCTGGATCGGTTGGTGGCGACTCATCGTGCTCGGGATCGTTGGGGTTCCTGCGATGGCGACCGCGGCGTGGGCGGTCGAAATCCACGTGGCGCCCTCGGGGCGCGACGAGGCTGGCGGTACGTCGTCCGCTCCGCTGCGGACGGTCGCGGCGGCGCAGCGAATGGCTCGGATGTTGGCGGGACGCGAGCCGGTCTCCGTCGTGCTCCACGCGGGCGTCTATTATCTGCCCGAGGCCATCGTCTTCACCGCCGATGACTCCGGCACGGCCGCAAACCCCATCACCTACGCCGCCGCCCCGGGCGAAGACGTGGTGCTCAGCGGCGGCCTGCGGATGGACCTTCGCTGGAAGCCGTTCCGCGATGGCATTTTCGAGGCGGAAGTGCCGGAAGACCTCGCCATCGACCAACTCTTCGTCGATGGCCGTCGTCAGCCCATGGCCCGCTATCCGAACATCGATCCGACCATGCGCCACTTCAACGGATCCGCGGCCGACGCCTTCAGCCCCGCTCGCGCCGCGCGCTGGGCCGACCCCAGGGGCGGCCTGATCCACGCGATGCACGTTCACGAATGGGGCGATTACCATTACCTCATCACCGGCAAAGACGCCGAAAACCGCGTGCTGTATGAAGGCGGCTGGCAGAATAATCGCCGGATGGGCATGCATCCCAGTTATCGGATGGTCGAAAACATCTTCGAGGAGCTTGACGCCCCGGGCGAGTGGTTCCACGACACCAGGTCGCGGACGCTCTACTTCGAGCCGCCGCCGGGAATCGACCTGTCCAGGGCCAGGGTCGAGGTCGTCCGCCTCCGGCACCTCGTCGAGTTCCGCGGCTCCTCGCAGAAGCCGGTCCGGTTCCTCACCGTGAAAGGGATCACACTGCGACACGCGGCCCGGACGTTCATGGAGAACCGGGAGCCGCTCCTTCGCAGCGACTGGACGACCTATCGAGGTGGCGCGATCTTCTTCGACGGCGCGGAGGACTGCGTCGTGGAGGATTCGGTCATTGATCAGGTCGGCGGAAACGGGATCTTTGTCAACAATTACAATCGACGGATCGCCATCCGGGGGTGTCAGATCGTCGGCGCCGGGGCCAACGGGGTCGCGTTCGTGGGCAACCCGGGCTCGGTACGTAGCCCCCTGTTCGAATACGAGCAGCGGCAAAGCTTCAAGGACATCGACAAGACGCCGGGCCCGAAGGGCGACGACTTCCCCGCGGACTGCCTCCTGGAAGATTGCCTGATTCACGAGACCGGCCGCGTCGAGAAGCAGTCGGCTCCGGTTCAGATCTCCATGTCCCTGGGCATCACGGTCCGCCATTGTTCGATCTACGACGTTCCACGGGCCGGGATCAATATCTCGGAGGGGACATTCGGCGGCCACGTGGTCGAGTTCTGCGACATCTTCAACACGGTCCTCGAGACCGGCGACCACGGCTCGTTCAACTCCTGGGGCCGCGACCGCTACTGGGGCCTCGCGGGAATCGACCTGAACACGGTCACCCTGGGTGAGCACAAGAGGCTGCCCCTGCTGGACGTGGTCCGGCCGATCATCCTCCGGAACAACCGGTGGCGTTGCGATCACGGGTGGGACATCGACCTGGACGACGGGTCGTCGGGGTACGAGATCCGCAACAACCTGTGCCTCAACGGCGGTCTCAAGCTTCGCGAGGGCTTCTATCGCATCGTCGAGAATAACATCCTGGTGAACAATTCGTTCCACCCACACGTCTGGTACGGCAACAGCCAGGACGTCTTCCGTCGCAACATCGTCTTCGGACCCTACCGACCCATCCGCGTCGCCAGGCCATGGGGCAGAGAATGCGACCGCAACCTGCTGCACGAGCCGGGCCGGTCGGAGGCCGGGCCCGCGAACGGCCTCCAGCGCCAGAGCGGGCGAGACGACCATTCCCTGGAGGCCGACGCTCGGTTCCTCGATCCCGCGAAAGGGGACTATCGCGTCCAGGAGGACTCTCCCGCCCGCACGCTCGGGTTCGAGAACTTCCCGATGGACGATTTCGGAGTCCGCAAGCCTCGACTCAAGGCCATCGCCAGGACCCCTGAGCTGCCGACGTCCCAGCCGAAGAGGATCACCCCACCGACCGAGGGCGCCCCGATCCGGTGGAAAGGCGCCACGCTCCGCGGCCTGGCCGGCGATGAGTTTTCCGCGCTGGGAGTCGGTCGAGACGCAAAAGGCGTTCTCGTGGCGGAGGTCCCCCCCGACTCACAGGCAGCCAAATTCGGGTTGAGGGGCAACGACTTCATCCAGGCGCTGAACGGTCGCTCGGTGCAAAATGGGAGAGATTTCGCCAACGAGGCCGCGCAGGCACCAGCGGGCCGTCCCCTGAAGGTCGAGCTGATCAGAAATCAACGGAAAGAGACGATCGAGATCGAAGTGGACCGGGACCGGTGACGCGGCTGGTTTTGCGGCCCCGCCACGTCAACAGCGGGACATGGACCGACTACCCTCCTTTCCCATTCGTGGTTGTGGAGGGGGACCGGGTTCGGCTGGAGCACTGGCCGCTCGCCGGTGTGGGGGGAGCAACCCCGGATCGCGTGGAAGCCGAGACTCCCTCGGCCTCGCGATCGTCGCAGCTCCCGGCGATGGGATGATCGCGATGGGGGCCGGCGGATCGAGTTTGGTCATCGGCGGACCGGGCGAACGGTCCAGCCTCGTCGAGCCGTTTCGGCTTGATGAGGGTTTGCGCGCGGTCCTCGCTCGTCGGGATGGCTCCGCAAGGCCCGGGGTTGTCGAGGGTGAGGAAGAGGTCGTGGGCGATCCGGAGATGATGCTCGGCCTTCGCGTGATCGCCGATCCGGTGCAGGACGCCGCCGAGGAGGGATCGTTCGATCGCCTCGGCCTCCAGAGAGTGAAGTCCTCGACGTCCCTCGATCCGCCGCTCGGCGCGATCGATGAGTTCGCCGAGCGTCGTGCCGCGATCGACCTTCGGCTCGTCGCGGGCGAATAGCTCGTCCAGCAGATCGGGAATCGTTCGAACGATCCGAATCTCGCGGTTCGCCCGCCCGATCGGCCGGAGCATCCCCCCGATGCCGAGGAGGATCGACAGGGCCAGGCACCCGACGAGCCTTGCCTGGGCCGGAGACCGGCGATACCACCGGCCGAGGCGCACAAACCGTCCGACCGGCCGGGCCTTGATCGGCCGGCCTTGCACCCAGCGCTCGAGGTCGTCGGCCAGTGCCTCGGCCGAGGAATAGCGGCGTTTTGGTTCTTTTTCGAGACACTTCAGGCAAATGCATTCAAGTTCCCGGTCGATCCCCGGATTGGTGCGCCTCGGCGGTTCGGGAGCTTCATGGACCACCCGATGGATCACCTGGACCGCGGAATCGCCCCGGAATGGGGTCCGTCCCGTCAGCATGGTATAAAGGATCGCGCCAAGGCCGTAGACATCGGAGAGGATCGTGATCGCGTTTCGATGGCCCGTGGCCTGCTCGGGCGCCATGTAGGGCGGACTTCCCAGGACCGCCCCCGTCGGGGTCAATTCGGTCGCGCCGTCGACCCACCTGGCCAGGCCGAAATCGGTGACGTGGGGGCGACCGCGCTGGTCGATCAGGATGTTCGCCGGTTTGAGGTCGCGGTGGAGGAGGCCGCGCTGATGGGCGTGCTGGACCGCCCGGGCGACGTCGATCAGCAAGAGGGCCGATGCCGTGGGATCGTCTCGATATTCGTCGAGGCGATCGGCGAGGCTTCCGCCGGCGATCATCGGCATGGCGAAGAAGCATCGGCCCTCATACTCGCCGACTTCCAGGATCGGGACGATGTTGGGGTGGTCGAGCGCGGCGAGGGCCGCGGCCTCGCGCTGGAATCGACGGAGCTCGTCGGGATGGGCGAGCGACCCGCCCGCCAGAACCTTGAGCGCGACCAGACGATCCAGCCGCCGCTGGTGAGCCTGGTAGACCACGCCCATTCCCCCGCGACCCAGGATGCCGAGCAGCTCAAAATCACCGAAGCGAACGGTGGGGAGCGATTTGGACGGGGAGGACGACGTGGCCGAGAGCCCATTCTCGGTCGGGAGATCGACGGTGCTGGACGAGCCCTCATTGCCGACGAGTCGTGAAGCCCCGAACGCCGGGATCGGCCGCCCGGCCCGAGCGTGAAGCAGAGCGGTGCGGCCAAGCGAGCCGGTGGGAGGGTCGCGCACGAGCCGGGTATCGGTCGTCAGCCGGTCGAGAGCGTGCTGGCAATCGGGGCACTCCTCGACATGGGCCTCCAGCCCCGATGAGTCTCCCGCGGGCAGCTCGCCCCGAAGCCAGGGCTCCAGCATACGCAGAAAAGCACATGATGCCATGTTGTCTTCTCCGCCCTGGGTTGAGAGTCCGCCGGGAATGGAAGCTGGGCGACGCGCGGTCGAGTCTGGCCCGGCTGGGCCGCGGCTTCGCGCACGGCGCGGCGCTGTCGGGTGAGGCGATCTCGGCACCGGCGAGGGCCGAGATCCTTCGACATCCCGGCCTGGCTCACCCTCCGTCGCCATCGATCCGCGAGAGTTCCTCGCGAACGAGCCTCTGGACCTTGCACTTGGAGGAGTAAACCGTGCTGACGAGCATTCCGAGTTGCTTCGACGCATCCACACCTGACATGGATTCCAGCGCCGTCAATCGGAAGGCTTCCCACTGCTGAGGTGCGACCCGCTGCCGGACCCGTCGAAGGGCCTCGTCGAGCAGTTCGCGATCGTATCCGGCTTCCACAGCCTGGATCAGGCCATCGCGGGCCTCGATATTCGCGAGCATTCTCACGATCACGCTGTCTCCGGAGCCCTGTTCACGCCGCCTGCGAGAGAGTTCATTGATCAGCACGCGACGGGTCACGGTTCGGAGCCAGGCCCGAAAGCTGAGCGACGGATCGTATTGAAACGATCGCATTTTTTCGAGAAGACGAGCCAGGACTGTCTGGGTTACGTCCTCTGCGTCGGCTGGCTGGAGCTGCCATTTCCGGCAAGATGCGTAAATCAGGGGGCGATAGCGACGGACGAATTCCTGCCAGACCGCCTGATCATTCGGGCGATCGCGGAGCTTCGCCAGCAGGGTGATGCTGGTGGCATCGGTGTCCCGAAGATTCATGCCAATACCTGTGTATGGCCTGGAGACTGCTTCGTGGCAGAGCTTAATTTGGATCGGATTTTTCGTTGTAGCCCGCCATCATAATCAGATAACGGCAGATCGCAAGGAAGTCGTCGAAAAAGGCGCGAAGATTTTCGGGAAGGTTTTTGAGGCGGGCGCTGTAATACGAGTGTCGGTCCAAGGAAGACAAAAGACTGCATGGCCTGCTCAACTCTCTTTTCGCAGGGAGGCGAGCGTCGCCTTGATAGGCTTACGCCGCGTTGCGCATGCACCCGGTTCGTGACGGGCTTGCGATCGCGAGGAGGGTTCGGGGACCGACGTGGAGACGAGGTTTTGTATTCGAGCACGATGCAACCGGTTGGATCGTCGGATGCGATCCGGCCGAGCCGAGGATGGCCCTGAGTTCACCTACATGTGTTCTCCTGAGGCGTGAGCGAGGCCCATGGCACGATTCGTCGTTTCCCACCGTCTGTCTGGGACGGTTGACAGGAAGGCGTCGCGTGAGGCCGTTGGTGAGCTCGAGCCGACGTTGAGCCGGTTTGCGAGCGAGGTGAGGGTCGTGGGGCGGGGCACACCCGATTCTCGGCTGACGTTCACGCTGGATGCGGACCCCCGCGAGATGGACCAACGACGGCGAGGCTGGTCCAGGGATGTCCTGGTCGAGCCCGAGGTCGAGCGTCGCTCGCTCGCGAGGCGGCGGGGCCATGCGGCCGACGGCGGCTCGGGTCCGACGGATGGCGAGTTTTCCGGGGCGGGCGTTGCCCTGCGAAATTCGTTCGCCGAGGCGAGACCGTGGAGCCTGCCGACGTCGGCCGGGGTCGGCGAGAGTCTGACCGTGATGCTTCGGGGAGAGGGGAAGCCGGTTGCGGGAGCCAGGGCCACGCTGATGCTCTCGAGCGTGTTCGGGCAGGCTGCGTCGACCGCGATCCCGGGCACCTCCGACGCCGAGGGGAAAGTGGTTTTCCCCTACGGGGCCTGGATGTGGAGGCCGCTCGGGTTGCTCATCGAGCCGGTGGAAGGTTACTGGAGTGTGATCCAGTCGTACCCTCGCGATGGGATGACGCTCGACCTGCCGCCCCTGGGGCGCAGCGGTCCGCTTGGCTGGTGGCATTACGTCGTCGGCGAGTCACGGAACCAGGCGAACCAGGGCGAAGGGATCCGGATCGGAGTGGCGGACAGCGGGGTCGGGCCGAATCCGTATCTCGACCATGTTCGGCGGATCGGGTCGTTCATGGGGGGCGTCCACGATCCCTCGCCCGACGCCGCGCTCGACGCCTCGGACCACGGGACGCATGTCTGCGGTGTCCTGGCGGCCCGCCCGACGGACGGATCGGGAGACTATGCGGGCCTCGCCAGGGACGCGGAGGTGATGGTTCTACGGATCTTCGGCCCGGACCTTCAGGCCAACCAGGGCGACATTGCCGGGGCGATCGAGATTCTGGCCGGGCTCCACCAGGCGGACCTGATCAACCTGAGCCTGGGAGGGCCTGAGTTCTCGTCGATCGAGCTCGACGCCGTGATCGCGGCGATGGAGCAGGGGGCTCTCTGCGTGTGCGCCGCCGGAAACGACTACGGCCAGCCGGTGCTGTATCCAGCCGCCAACCCGCAGACGGTGGCGGTCACGGCGCTTGGGTTGCTGGGAACCACACCGCCGAACACCCTGGCGGCCGGTAGCGTGCCGACTCAGCCGACGAAGTACACTCCTGGCGGGCTCTACGTCGCGAACTTCAGTGACTCTGGGCCGCAGGTTGACTGCTCGGCGCCCGGCGTGGGGATCATCTCCACCGTTCCCGCTCGCACCTCGGGGGTTGCGGCGCCTTACGCCGACAAGAGCGGGACATCAGTGGCCACACCCGTCGCGTGTGCTTCGCTCGCGACGCTGCTCAGCCAGGATGCGGTTTACCGGAGCCTGCCGAGGGGATCGGAGCGAGCCCAACGAGCGTTGGCCGTCCTGCGATGGTCGCTCCGCCCCACGGGTCTTTCCCAGTACGACGCGGGTTGGGGGATGAGCCAGGCCTGGCCGCGTTGAGGGGCGCCTCCTGGAGAGGCGGCCGTTCTGGGCGTGTTCCCAGAGAAGTCGCATTGAGCGTTGAGCGCCCCCGGAAAACGTCCGGTGTTCGGCGACGCTCCGAGGCACGCGCACAGCAGGCCGTCCCTGGTGCCGTCAGAACACCGGGAGATTCGCCCTGACCGTGTGGACTGGACCCACTGCACTTGTGGTGGAGCGTTTGATCTCAGACGAGACCGTTCCCAGTGTAACAGGAGTAGCGAGCGATGGACGGACAGCAGACCCTCCCGACGATCTTCCCGCCCTGCCCGACGATCTTCCCACCCTGCGGTGGGGGTGGTGGAGCGCAAACCATCACGCCGTTCACACAACACACCGTTCCGACCATCCCCACGATCTTCCCGCCCTGTGGTGGAGGCGGTGGAGCGCAGACGATCACGCCGAACACCATTCCCACGCTCTTCCCGCCCTGCGGTGGTGGTGGTGGTGGAGCACAGACGATCACTCCGTTCACACAGCACACCGTTCCGACCATTCCGACGATCTTCCCGCCGTGCGGAGCGGGTGGAGGCGGTGGAGCGCAGACGATCACGCCGGTCACGCCGCACACCGTTCCGACGCTCTTCCCGCCGTGCCCGACGATCTTCCCGCCGTGCACACCGGTCACGTTCCCTATGCGGTGATCGCGTCCGATATGCACGGACCGTCGCACACGAAGCGGTACGCGATCCGTTGAAGGCGATTCTCTTTCCGTCCCCGGGACATCAGGCCGGTGTCCCGTGGGACGCTCGCAAAAAAACCTGGGCCCTCGGCGATCCGAGGGAAATCGAGGACGGTTCGACGCTCTGACACAACGGGGAAAGGCACCTCGCGAACTCGGAGCCGGTTTCTGTTCTGTCAGAGCATGTTAGGACGTTCTTATGTTCATCACTGCGACGAATCTGGCTCACTATCTCATTGGTAGGTCGCTCATCACCTCCGATTCGGTGGTCGATGGCGACTTTCAGGTCGTGGAGGCCGGCCGCCGGAATCGCAACTTCAAGGTGGTCCGCCGGAAGTCTCCCGGCCTCTTTGTGAAGCAGATCAGCTCGATGAATGCCGAGTCGATTGCGACGCTGGGTCGTGAGGCTGCCTTCTACGGAATGCTTCGGGCTCGGCCGGATTGGGCGGCCCTGGCCCGGCTGGTTCCCCGAGTGATCGACTTCAACCCCGAGGTTCACGCCCTGGCCCTGGAGTTGATTCCGGATGGAGAGAATTTGACGGAGTATCACCTGCGCCTTGGGGTCTATCCCGAGGCGGTCGGCACGTCGATCGGCCAGGCGCTGGGGACCTATCACTCGCCCGGCTTCGCGGGAGTCTCCCTGGGAGGGACGGACGGAGCGATCTTCCCGAGGATCGTGCCGTGGGTGCTCAACATCGACCCGACCACGCTGATGCCGCTCCCCCAGTTCGGGCCCGCCGGAGAGGTTCTCGCGGCGGCCCTGAGGCAGTGTCCGGCGGTTGTCCGGAACCTCGCTCTGATGCGGCGGGCCTGGTCGTGGCATAGCCTGATTCACGGCGACATCAAGTTCGACAACTTCCTGGTCTCCGGCGAGCCGGACGGGAGGCCCTCACTGCGGATCGTCGACTGGGAGATGGTCGACCTGGGGGACGCCGCGTGGGACGTCGCCTCGATCATCAGTACGTACCTGGCGCACTGGCTTCTGGTCCGGAGCGCGGGGGCCGCGGCCGTTTCTGGGGGATCGGATGGGGCGGCCATCGAGGATTTCGGGGTGGTGCGTCCGTCGCTCCGCGCCTTCTGGATAGCCTACAGCGCCGCACGGCAATGGCATCCCAGCGTGGCGCGGTTGTATCTCGATCACTGCATTCGGTTCTGCGCCGCGAGGCTTGTGGCGACGGCGTTTGAGTACCTGTATGCCGTGCCCCAGTCGGCGGCCTCGGCGCTACTGCTTACGCGGATCGGCGAGGGCCTTCTCGAATCGCCCGATGTGGCTGTCACCCAGCTTTTCGGCTCGTGAAAAATGGTGTGAGATCAATGACCGACTGGATTGACCGTGACCTTGTACCCGTGCTCGACGCCGTGACCATTCTGTCACCGGTTGCGTTCCGGTTTGGCGACGACCCGCCCTACCAGGTTTCCGCGGCGATCCAGCCGAGTGTGCCGGGGGTCTACCCGACCGGGAGCGATCCGCTGGTGTCGACGCTTCAGGGGGTGCTGTACGCTCGGTGTTACAGCCGGCGGTTGGGTGACGAACGTGGGACGGAGTCGGCGGCCGACTCGACGCTTGTGTCGCGACTTTCGCAGTCCAACCGTGGTCAGGATCGCTGGGATTACGGTTGGCGGATTCTCCAGGCGCTGCCGAGTGGGCAGGTGTTTGTGACGAAGGGGGATCGTCAACGTTCGGCGCTGCCGGGTGAATACATCACGGATGGTCCCCCGGGTGTCGCGCCACGGGTGGGGGCCCTGGCCTGCCTGCGGGTGCATCGCGAGTCGTTCACGGCTCAGGCCGGTTTCTACCACATGTATGGCGAGTCGCCACCGGACGTCTGGGACGAGTACTACCTGGCGCGGCTCTATCTGCATTGCCGACCCGAGGGGGTGGCCGACCTGGTTGCCTATTTGACCGCCGGCCTGAACCGTTACCAGATGCCGTACCAGATGAAGGCGCTGTCCGACCCGGCGTCGTACCCGAGGACGGACGCGATGGTGGTTTACTTCGCGCGGCGCTATTTTCCGATTCTGGCCCGGATCGCCGAGCGGATGCCGGAGGAGGTGTCTGGACGACTGGGGGTATCGGTCCCTCTGTTCAGCAAGCCGATGCGGGCGGGGATGGGCCTGGCGGAGGATCCCCGAACCGGAGAGAGCTTTGGGATGCACCGCTGCCGGCTCACCGCGGAGGGGATCGTGGACGCCTGGCGGCTAGGCGATGCGACGCGGACAGGGCAGATCCGCGCGATTGCCAGGCGGTTTGCCTGGAACGGGCTGACACTGGAGCGTCCCTATTTGAACCCGGGTTCCATCGACCTGTTTGAACTGGCGGAGGCACATTCGTGAGCGACCTCGACACAACCTTTCTCGAGGCCGCGGACCGGATCGGCCGGCGGCTCTGCCGTGACGCGGTCTGGGCGGGCCGCCGGTGCAACTGGCTCGGTTGGGCGCTGGTGCCCAGCCGACAGGGCTGGGTCGATAGCTTCTGCGCCCAGGACCCGACCCTGTACGGCGGGACCGCCGGGATCGCGCTGTTCCTGGCCTCCCTGTTCCGCTGGACGGGGGACCCGGTCGAGAGAGCCACGCTGCTGGGCGCCATTGCGCAGCTTCGCGACGGACCGGAAGAGTCGACGCCGGCCGACAGCTTCGGGTTTCACTCTGGTCGGGCGGGGATGGCCTATGCCCTGATCCGGGTGGGCGACCTGCTCGACGACGAGGCGTCGATCCACCAGGGGCTCGAGCTGCTCTCGGCCCTGGCCTCGCGCGAACCAGACCCGAAGCGACTCGACGTGATCGGAGGGAGCGCGGGGACGATCCCGGTTTTGCTCGGGGCGGCGGCTCGATTCGGCCGGGACGACCTGGCCGGGTCGGCGGCGGCGCACGGCGATTTGTTGATCTCCACGGCCGTTCGCTCGGACCGGGGCTGGTCCTGGGATACCCTCGGGCACGCGGGCGCCCCGCATCTGCTCGGCTACGCGCACGGGGCGGGCGGGATCGCCTGCGCCCTGCTCGAGCTTCATCGTGCAACGGGCGAGGAACGATTTCGAGAGGCGGCCGAAGAGGCTCTCCGCTACGAGCGGGGCCATTTCGACGCGGCGGCCTCGAACTGGCCGGACCTCCGGGTATCGGTCGCCTCTCCCGCCAATTCGGCCGCTCCGCCACAGCACCCGGTGGCCTGGTGCCACGGTGCCCCCGGCGTCGGCTGTTCCCGGCTGAGGGTCCGCGCGCTGTCGACGAGCGGCGACGACCCGGAGCTGGAGGCGGAGATCCGTGTCGCCGTGGAGACCACGAACGCCGCCCTTCCCGTCCTCATGGCGCTGGATCGCGGGAATTTCAGCCTGTGTCACGGGGCCGCCGGTTGCGGCGACTTCCTGCTCCTGGCCAGCCAGGAGCTGGAGCGGCCCGATCTGAGGCAGGTCGCCGAGACCGTGGGCCGGGCCGGCGAGGCGTACTACCACCGTAACGACCTGCCCTGGCCCTGCGGTCTGCTGACCCGTCGCGAGACGCCGAACCTGATGCTGGGCCTGGCGGGCATCGGCTACTTCTTCCTGAGACTCCACTCCGCGCGCGAGGTGCCGTCGGTCCTGATCGTGGCGCCCGAGGATCTCGCCCTCTCGGCGCCCGGGTGGGAGGGCCGGGAGCGTGTCTCCGAACAACTCGTTCCAGCCTGAGCCGACCATCACCTACCGCGGAGGATCTCAAGGTCCATGATCGCAACCGGAGTCCGCGAAACCCTCCCCCGGGCCATCGACCGTAGACGGCTTGGCCGTACCGGCCTTTCGGTCGGCCCGATCTGCCTGGGCATCACTGGCTCGCCGGATGTGGTGCCGGCCGCCTTCGACGCCGGTGTCAATTTTTTCTTTTTCAGCGCTGACCTTCACTGGCCCCTCTACGAGAGCCTGAGGCGCGGCCTGGCGCAGCTTCTGGCGCGGGGCGGCTCGATCCGCGACGAGATTGTGGTCGCGGTGGCATCCTACCTCGATCTCCCCTTGTTTCAGTCGATCCAGTTTCACGAGGTTCTCGACGCCGTGCCTGGGCTTGAGCGGATCGACCTTTTGATCGCCGGGGGGGTCTGCAACGAGCAGAGCTTTGGGTCGCGTCTTGAGGTTCTTCTGCGCCACCGCTCCTCGAGCTATCACGGATCCCGAGGCATCGGCGCCTCGTTTCACAACCGATCGTCGGCGCTGATGGGCATTAATTCCAATTGTCTGGATGCGCATTACGTCCGATACAACCCCAGGCATACCGGCGCGTGCCGGGACCTCTTCCCCTATCTTCGGCCGGACCGCACCGGCCTGAGCTACAATTTCAAGACAAACCTGTCCATCGTGACCGAGGAGCACTTCCGCCAGCTTGGCCTGGGGAGTCAGTACTGGCTCCCTGGGCCGACCGACTATTATCGGTTCGTTCTCACCAATCCGGCGATCGATGGGATCCTCTGCTCGCCACAGACGCCCCAGGAGGTGGAAGGGATTGTCGAGGCTCTCAACGATCGGCCGCTATCGCCCTACGAGGAGGCGTACATGGTCTGGCTCGCGGGGATCACAACGGCCGAGCTTTTCCAGTAGCGCGATCCCTGGGTCGTCGAGGATAAGCCCGACAGAAGATCCGTTCCTGCTCCTGACGCACCGATCCGATCATGTTGAGCGGTGGCGATCCTCCATGGACGATGCCCATCTGCCCGATTTCAGACAGACCGGCTGGAGGTCAGGCTGAACCGGCCGGTTATTCGAACCGGATATCGTCGAGGAAAAACGCGAGTGGGCCGTGGTCTCCGGTCGCGGTCCAGCAGAAGCCGGAGGTGATCCGAGAGAGATCCTGGCCGGTCAGGTCGATGGAATACTGTTTCCAATCCGAGGTGAGCGAGACGCGTTCGAGCTTGCCGCGGGCGGTGTCGTGGAACGGCTTCTCCCGGGCGATCAGGCCGAACTCGAAGCCGACGATCTCGCCTCCCATCGCGCCCCGGGCCCAGAACGTGAGCCGCCTGGCGCCGGTGAGGTCGTAGCCGCCCGGGACGTCGCCCCAGTTATTCGCCGGATGCTGCCAGACGACACCGGCCCAGTCCCGACTTTCGTTGTACTCGACGCGGAGGCAGGCCCGGCCGGAGTGGGGCGTTTCGGGGCAAGCCGGGTCGAGCTTCACGGCGGCCCGGTGGCCCATCCATCCGGAGGGGGCGAACGCCTGCGGACGGTCCGGCTCCTCGTAGACGATCAGCGGGAGGGTCGCGCGTCGGGCCTTCGGCGGCGCGACCGGCCCCTTCACAAAAAGCGGGAGGCTGGCCGAGGCGCCGCCGCCTCGGTTGTCGTGAACGAACGCATAAAGACGATAGCCGCCGCCCCCCTCGGGCATCTTCAGCGTGACGCCGGTCTGGGTCGCCTGGACAATCGCCTCGGGGAACGCGGGCGGGACGGCCTCGGCGTCGCCGCCGGATCCGTACACACCCTCGCGACGGAGTTCCCATCGGACTCGGATCGGACCGCGTTCGGGGTCGTCGGCCGAGAGCGCCACTCCCAGGGTCGCGCCGGGGTCGAGCTCGGTCGGACCTTCGGGGCGGAGCGGGCGGATGGTCGGACATCGGTCGGCGGGCGGTCGGCCAGACCAGAGCTCGGTCAGGTCGTCGACGGCCGGCGTTCGCGCTCCATCCGGGAGGAACAGGCCAAACCAGGTCGCGGTCGTCTCCTGCTTGTGGCCCCAGACAAACGCGTAAGAACCGAGGCAAAGGTTCCGGTTCGCGGCGACACAACCGAGGTAAGCCTTGCGGTAGGTGACCGCCTTCTGAGTGCTCGTCGGCTCGAAGGGCGCTCCCCATCGGGTTTTCCCGACCTCCCACGACCCGTTCGGGCCAAACTCGGTCAAGACGAACGGCTTCGTCCCGCCCGCCTTCCGGTATCGATCGGCGAGCGTCGGAGCACCTCCGTAGCTGTTGATCCCGATCACATCGATCTCGGGGCAGAGGCGGTGGACGTTCCGGACCTTCTCGCCACCGATCTCGGCGACGACGGTCATCGTCGGGTGATTCGGGTCGAGCCGCTTCGCCATCGCGGCGATGTTGTTGACCGCCGACCAGATCGCGGCGCGGTCGCCCCGGGGCCCTTCCATTTCGTTGCCGAGGCCCCACATCAGGAGCGCGGGGTGGTCCTTGTAGCGAAGAATCGACTGGCGGGCCGATTCGAGCTGACGGGCGACCTGGTCGGGGTTGTTGTAGTCGAAGCCGTGCCGCTCGTGGCCGAGCCAGATGCCGAGAGTGACCGTTAGGCCGAGCCGTTGCGCCTCGTCGAGGATGGCGTCGGCGTGGTCGACGCCCCAGGTTCGGATCGAGTTTCCGCCGGCCTCGGCCAGCGCCCTCAGTGAGGTCGAACCTCCCGCGCCCTTGATGAAGTAGGGACGGCCGCCGCGGAGGAGCTGCCAGCCGTCGGCCCCGCGGACAACCTGGACCGGGATCGGGCCCTCGGCACGGGCGGGGATCGCGGCGACGATCACCCATGCGGCGAGGACGAGGGCGGCTCGGGGCATCGTCAGTGGACTCCTCGGGGATGCGGTCGCGCGGAGGGAGGCCCGATTTTAAGGACGCCCGCGCCCGCCCGAAAGGGGGAAGCGCCTCGGGGTCGCGGCGACGGAGCGGATTGGTCATAATCAGACGAGCGAGACCACGCGCTGTCCCGCGTGTCGAGAAAGACGGAGAAGACCGACGATGAGAGCCATCGTGACCGGCGGCGCTGGGTTCATCGGATCGCATCTGGTCGATCGGCTGCTGGCCGACGGCGCCGAGGTTCTGGTGGTCGACAACTTCGACGCGTTCTATCCTCGGTTCGCGAAGGAGGCCAACCTGGCCGAGGCGCTGGCCCACCCGAATTGCCGGCTCGCCGAACGCGACATCCGCGACGGAGCGACCGCCCGCGAGCTGGTCGAGGAGTTTCGCCCCGACGCGATCGTTCACCTGGCGGCTCGGGCCGGGGTTCGGCCGAGCATCGAGGATCCGGGCCTTTACGCGGACGTGAACGTGACCGCGACCGCTCGTTGGATGGAAGCCGCCTGCCGGGTCGAGCCGCGTCCCCGGTTTGTCTACGCGTCGAGCTCGAGCGTCTACGGCGACCGACCCGACGCCCCGTTTCGCGAGACCGATCCGGTCGACCACCCGATCAGCCCGTACGCCGCGACCAAGAAAGCCTGCGAACTCCTGGCCTACACGTTCCATCACCTGCACGGGCTACCGGTCTCCGGCCTGCGCTTCTTCACGGCGTATGGACCACGGAACCGCCCCGACCTCGCGATCGCCCGGTTCACCCGGATGATCGACCACGGCGAGCCGGTCCCAATGTTCGGCGACGGAACCACGCGTCGCGATTATACCTACGTCGGCGACATCGTGGATGGGATCGTCCGGGCCATCGATCGCTGCAAGAGCCATCATCTCTACAATCTTGGTCATTCGGATCCGGTCGAGCTGCGCGACCTGATCGCGGCGATCGGCTCGGCGCTCGGCAAGGAGCCGATCATCCACCAGATGCCCGAGCAGCCGGGCGACGTCCGCCAGACGTTCGCCGATATCTCGCGCGCCCGAGCCGAGCTGGGCTACGATCCGAAGACCCCGATGGCCGAGGGCCTGTCGCGGTTTGTCGCCTGGTATCGGACCGCGGCCCGGGCCTGAGCCGAGGCGGGCGCCCTGCTGGTCGGTTCGCACGCCGCTTGAGCCTGCTGGATGGTCGATCTATACTCGGAAGTCGGCGGGGCGCGGCGGATCGGAGTCCCGAAAAACCCGGTTCGCCGCGAGCAACGCCCACCCCACGAAGAGCCGAGTCTAGAGCGATTAACGGTTGCATGGACGATGC
>DAIDKV010000116.1 GCA_027449865.1 Planctomycetales bacterium | reverse complement strand
AAGAAATCGAGTGCCGTTCCGGGGACAGACTGTGAACTCATGGGAGACCTCGGCGCGAACGTGTAAGTTCTCATGGCACAAGAGCTTAGACGCCGAACGAGGTCTACTTATTCGATCCGGGCTGAATAATCCGGGCTAGAGAGCAAGGCCGCAGAACCGAGCTCGGGCCTCTGCTGGAAACTCCATTGTGTAAATCGTATCCAGATGCCAGATTCCGTTAGGAATGACGCAGTGGGGAAACTGGACAGACCCATTTGTTGCTCTGGGATATCTGCCAACTGAGACGTGGAATCTGGAATCTGATATCTGGAATATTGAATCGAAACCCTGCAATCTTCCGTCTCATGCTAAAATCGTCCATCCATCTTCATCCGACCCCTCCTCGCGCGCCAAATACTCTCTCCGTTCAATCGTCCCGATTTGCCACCCTGGGCCATCTCAACTCCCTTTATCCAAATCTCCGCCATTCTGTGTTTGCTTCCCGGTGAAGAACCGCATATAATCGGCAGTCTGCGTTCATAAGCCCATTTTCTGGGGATCACGGATTCTGCCACCTGGGCAGCTATCTATCCAAATGGATGCCTGCTGAGGACACGGGGACCTGTAAAGAGGGCCGGAACCTCGACGATCGGGGTGCGCGCTTTTCGGTATGCGGTTGGCATTGCGATAGCAACTCTCCTCCGCGAGGCACTTGCAGAGTCCGGTTCCACGCCTTCCGGGTCTGGTTGTTCACGAGACCGCGAGAGATAAGGAAGAGAGGCAGGTCGAGGGATCGACCCCACGATCTTCGATGGAGGTCTCGGTGGATCTCGACGAGTTCTCACGACTGATCCAGCAAATGCAGGAGCGCCTTGCCGACCTCACGCCGAACTCCAGCATCCCGTCCACGGGCCTTCGCGCGATCTGGGAGGAGACCTCGGAGGCGCTTGGCGTCTCGGTGGAAGAGCTCCGGGTCGCCGATGAGGAACTGCGGCAACAGAACGCGGAGCTGGAGAACTCCCATCGGTTGATCGAGGAAGAGCGGAGGCGATACGCGGACCTCTTTGCCTTCGCGCCCGACGCCTATCTGGTGACCGACCTTTTCGGGATGATCCTCGAGGCGAACCGGGCGGCGGGTGAGCTGTTGGGTTCCTCGCCGTACTTTCTCGTGGGAAAGCCGTTGGCGAATTTCGTGGTGATGTCGGAGCGCATGGCGTTTCGGGGTGGCCTGAACCGTCTGCCGAAGGTGGGCCGGCGCGAGGGGTGGATGGTTCGGCTTCGGCCGCGGACGGGGCCCGAGTTCGCCACCGCCATGACCGCGGCGGTGGTGCGCGATCTCGACGGCACGCCGACGGCTCTCCGCTGGTTGATCCGCGAGGTCCGCGAGGCCGGCCAGGCTTCCTCCTCCGGAGCGGGACGGGTGACGGTTGGCCTGGATTTCGATCCATCCGAGGGCTCGGTTCAGCACCGAGCGGAAGACGAGGCCGAGGCGCTCCGGGGCCTGATTCAGGGAATCGATTTGATCGTCTGGGAAGCGGAGGCCGCGACCGGTCGCTATTCGTTTATCAGTCCAAGAGCCGAGCGTGTCCTGGGATATCCCACGAACAACTGGCTGGAGGAGCCGGAGTTCTGGAGCGAGATCGTCCACTCGGAGGACCGGGCGATGGCTCGGGTTCATCGATCGCGGTGTCTTCGCGATGGGAAGGGCTGCGAGCAAGAATACCGACTGGTCGCGGCCGATGGGCGAGTCCTCTGGTTCCGCGAGTCGATCTCGGTGGAGTCCGACGCCGAGGGCCGCGCCCGACGGCTGCGCGGCTGTCTCTGGGAGATCGGCCGGCGCAAGAAGGTCGAGCGCCAGCTCTACACCGACCGCCGAAAGCTCGCCGAGCACCTCGCCGATGCCTGGCACCTTCACTTGCTCGGCGGCCAGTTGCTCGCGACCATCGAGCTTGGCCCGATTTACGAGGAGATTCTGGCGTCGACGGCGGCCGTTCAGGGGGCGGAACTGGCCCTCCTTCACCGCCATGACGCCGAAACCGGTGCGCTGGAAGTTGTCGCCGCGATGGGGCTTCCGCCTGAGTCGCTGGTACGGCTCTCCCAGGCCCGGGGCGACGATCTCCTGCATGGCATGGCGGTTCGGTGCGGTGCCCCGGTGGCGATCGAGAACCTCGATGACGAGCCGGCCGCCTCGGCCTGGGTCGATCGCATGGTCCTCGGCGGGATCCGGGCTCTGTTCATCGTCCCGATCCTGAATCGCCGGCAGGAACTTCTGGGTACGATCACCACCTTCTTCTCCGAGCCGCACCGGCCCTCCGAGCGTCAGTTGCAGTTGATGGAGCAGTACCTCCATCAGGCGGCCGACGCCCTGGAGAACGCGGTTCGCCACCAGGAGGTTCGCGAAGCCGACCGCCGCAAGGAGGAATTCCTCGCCACGCTCGCCCACGAGCTGCGCAACCCTCTCTCCGCCATCCAGACCAGCGCCTTTCTGCTGGACCCCGGAATCGTCGATCGCGAGATGATCTCCGAGGCACGCGAGGTGATCGTCCGCCAGGTCCGGCACATGGCCCGGCTGGTCGAGGATCTGCTCGACGTCGCCCGGATCTCACGCGGCAAGCTCACTCTGCGACGGCGGCGGGTCGACCTGGCCGAGTCAGTCTCGCGGGCCGTCGACCGGGTCCGCCCGCGAGCGGCCGAGCGGTCTCACGAATGGACGCTGGCCCTCCCCGCCGAGCCGGTGATGGTCGACGTCGATCCGACCCGATTCGAGCAAATTGTGACGAACCTGCTGGACAACGCGACGAAGTACACCGATCCCGGCGGCCGGATCGAGGTCGCGTCCAGGCGAGAGGGAGAGACGGCGGTCGTCGAGGTCCGCGACAACGGAATCGGGCTCTCCCCCGAGGCCCTGAACGGACTCTTCGAGCTTTTTCGCCAGGTCGATTCCGGCCACGATCGAAGTCGGAGCGGCCTTGGGATCGGCCTGGCCCTGGTCAAGAGTCTCGTCGAGCTACACGGCGGAACCGTCGTCGCCCAGAGTGACGGCTCGGGCCGGGGAAGCCAGTTTATTGTCCGATTGCCGGTCGCCGCCAGAGAGGCGGCCGACAGCCCCCGCCATCGGTGACAAACTCAGGGAGCCGCCGCGCTCGGTGGGCCGCCGCGCTCGCCCGTGCTCCCGTCGGCTTCCTCGTTCATCATCAGGATCACGCCGATGATCGCGGCGTCCGCGGAGGTCATCGGCGTGCAGGTGATCCGGCAGACAATCGCCTTGCCCCGGCGATTGGTCGCGTCGAGGCTCAGGTCCTGAAACGGAACCTCCCCCGAGAGGCAGCTCCGAAGCGCCGGCTTGAGCCGCTCGACTGGCAGGCCGATATCCAGGTTTAGCAGATTCTTCGACCGAACCTCCTCGGCACGCAGTCCCCAGAGGTCCTCGGCCTTCGGGTTCCAGACCAAAATCAGGAACTCGGGGTCGACCACCACCACGGCTCCTCGAAGGCTGCCGAGGATCGACTCCAGGAAGGTGTTGACCCGCTTCAGCTCGTCGCTCCGTCGGCGAAGCTCCTCGTTGACGGTCTCCAGCTCCTCGTTGGTCGACTGAAGCTCCTCGTTCATCGTCTCCAGTTCCTCGTTGGTCGACTGGAGTTCCTCGCTGGTCGTTTCCAGCTCCTCGACGGTGGATTGCAGCTCCTCGTTCGTTGTCTCGAGTTCCTCGTTGGTCGACTGCAATTCCTCGTAGGCCGTCTCCAGTTCCCGGGCGGAGCGCTGATGCTCGTCGGCGATCCGCTTGGCGGTCGTGGTGTCGATGAAGGTCACGCTCGCGCCCAGGATCGACCCACCGGCGTCCATGAGCGGGGTCACGTAGACGTCGAAATAGGTCGTCTCGCTCACGCCGATCGACCAGGCAACATCCTTCAGGATGATCTCCCGTCGCTCGGTGTAGGCTCGGTCGATGCACGAGCGAAGCTCGGCCGGTCGGTAAGAGAGTTGCAGGTCCTGGAGCGGCCGGCCGAGATCGGTCGAGGCGATGTTGAAGAGACCCCGAGATCGCTCGTTGGCCAGCGTGAGTGTCCCGCCGAAGTCGACCACGACCTGGGCCACCGGCGCCGCGTCGAAGGCGCTCTCCCGGATCCGAACGTGGCCAACCAGGTGATTCACCGCCTCCTCGCTGCCGGTCCGGGCCATGACGAGCAGGCGGTCGCGCAGGTTCCCTCGCGCCACCTTGGCGAAGATCCGTCGCTTGAGATCAACGGGTATGAATGTCGTATTGTAAGTCAGGAGGGTCTCGGCCTTCCCCAGAAAGAGGAAACCGCGCTCGTGCAGCGCGAAGTGCAACCGCTCGAGAATCCGGGCCTGCGTCTCGGTGTTGAGGTACATCAGCGTATTTCGACACGAGAGCAGGTCGATCCGGGAGATCGGGGCGTCCTGGATCAGGTCGTGCCGGCCAAAGATCACCGAACGGCGGAGATCCTTGTGGAAGGTGAATCGGCCGTTGTTCTCCTCGAAGTATTTCGCGAGCAATTCGTGGGGGATCGACTGAACCTCGCGCGCGGTGTATGACGCTTGCCGGGCACGGGCGAGGGCTTCCTCGTCGACGTCGGTCGCGTAGATCTTCACGCGTTCGCGAAACGCCTCGATCCCGAGGGCCTCGGCCAGAACGATCGCCAGTGTGTACGCCTCCTCGCCCGAGGCGCACCCAGCGCTCCAGATCCGGATCGGGTCGCCCGGCCGCTTGCCGGCCAGGATCCTGGGGATCACCAGAGAGCTGATCGCCTCCCAGGCCGAGGGGTCGCGGAAAAAGGCCGTCACGTTGATCAGAATCGTGTCAAAGAGACGGGCGAACTCCTCGGGATGAACCTCCAGGTAATCGGTGTAATGGGTGTAACTGTTCGCCCCGACCAGGTGCATCCGCTTGTTGACGCGGCGCATGAGGCTTGCCCGTTTGTAGCCGGTGAAGTCGAACCCACGGCTGCGTCGGAGATACTCCAGGAGTTGCTCGAATTCGATATTGTGCTGAAGTTCCTGGGGCGGCATGGTTTCTTCGGTTGGGTCGTTGGACATGGGTCACCGATCATTCTTCCTGTGCGGAACGCGGGCGATCGCTCCCGGTGGTCGCTCGGACGAGCCGGACGAGAGTCGGGGCCATCTGATCGATCGGCAAAACGGCGTCGACACATCCCGTCTGAATGGCGGCGCCGGGCATCCCAAAATTCTGGGAAGTGGCTCGATCCTGAGCGAGGACCATTCCGCCCGCCTGCTTGACGATCCGGGCGCCCTCGGCGCCATCGCTCCCAGCTCCCGTGAGGATGACCGCGATCGTCCTCGGCCCAACGGCGCGGCCAAGGGATTCCAGTAGCGCATCGGCCGAGGGTCGAGTGTAATGCACGCGGGCCGTCGAGGTCAGGGCGAGAGAGAGGTCCGCTTGCACGATGAGGTGATGGTTCGGCGGAGCGACGAGCGCCAGTCCAGGTTGGAGCCGGTCGCCCTGGCGGGCCTCGCGGATCGGCAGTCCGCTCGACTGGCCAAGGATCGGAGCCAGCAGGCTCGGCCGCGTCGGCTCGAGGTGCTGCACGATCACCACCGCGCCTCCGAAGTCGCGGGGCAGGTGCGAGAGCACGGCGGCGAGCGCCGCGAGCCCTCCGGCCGAGGCGACCATCGCCACGATGGGAAAGATCGGCTCGATGGTCTCGGGTTCATCCATCCGACGCCCCTTGTCCGGATCGGGGCACGTCGATCTCCGGGCCAGGCATCGGCTCGGGTCCGGGCTCGTCGCTGGTTGTTGGATCGATGACCAGAACCCGGCGGAGCAGGGCGGCCTGCTGCTTCGACTCGGCCGCCTGCTCGCGGAACCGAGCGGCCGAGATGTTTCGCCCGCGCTCTTCCATCCGGCTCGCGACCCGGGTGCAGAGCGCCGCTCGCTCCTCTAGTGCTCGAAGGGCCGTCCAGAGCGCCGTCTCGATCCCTTCGGTTTGCTCGGCGACCAGTCCATTGGCCGACCAGGCGTGGCCGACCCGGCACCGGAACCGGATCAACTCGCCTTCGGTCAGCTCCCAGAGCGTGCCGCCGCAGTCGGGGCAGCTAAACCCCGACGGACGCCCCGGCCGGTCCTCGTCCTCGATCGCATCCAGATCGAAGGCGGTCAACTGGTTTTCCTGTTCCATTTTGTCCGACAACGGTTGCCCCTCCGGATCGTTGATCGGGTCGCGAGCGAGTCGGACCAGTTCGTCGGCGATCCCGGCCACCGGCAGCACCCGATCGACGGCGACCGCCTCGATCGCATTGCGCGGCATACCTGCGTGGAGGGCCTCGTCGGGGTCCTGCACCATCGTCGTTCCGCCGCGCTGCTGGATCGCCAGGAGCCCGGAGGATCCATCGTCAAGAGTTCCCGAGAGAACCACGCCGACGACACTCGGCCCGTAGGCCAGCGCCGCTGATCGGAAGAGGGGATCGATCGCGGGCCGATGGCCGTTTTCGCGAGGCCCCTTGATCAACCGAATTTGGCCTCGCTCCAGAAGCAGGTGCTGATCGGGCGGCGCGATGAGGATCCTCCCCGGTCGGATCGCCTCGCCGTCGACCGCGTGCGACGCCGGCAGGGGCCCCTTGCGCTCGAGGATCCGCGGCAGGAGACTCGGACTGTGCGCCGGGACGTGCAGGACGACAAAGATCGCCGCGGGGAAGTCGGCGGGCAGCAGGCTCACAAGGTCGGAGAGAACCTCGACCCCGCCGGCCGACGCCCCAATCACCACGATATCGTGCCCCGCCATCATGACCCCTTCGCTCACGGCGGATCGGATCGGATCGGCGCCGACGCAGGCCGGCTCGTTCCGGTTCGGTCCGCCGACGCAACCCCATATTCTATCGCCCGATCGGGGCCGAGGTCAGGGGGTCGGGCGAAACTCGGATATCCGGCTCTTAATGAAACGACTCGATGGCCGCGCGAACGTCCCGGTCGATGCTGAAGAGTCGATCGAGGTTCGAGGTGCGAAACACCCCCTGGATCACCGGCGACATCTCGCAGAGCCGGAGCTTGCCCCCCGAGGTCGCCACCCGTCGCTGGAGCAGAATCAGCTTGCTCAAAAGTGTGCTGGAAACCAGATTGACGTCGGAAAAATCGAGGACCAGGCGAATCGGGCTGCCGTCGTTCGGCAGGGTGCCCAGAACCTGGTCGGCCGCCTCGCGAACCGTTCGTTCGTCGAAAAGCTGCCGGTCGACGAACCGGATGACCCGGACGCCATCGGTCTCACTGGCCTGAATCCTGGGAGTGACGGCCATCGTTCTGCCCCCGCGATTGCCTGCGCCTCGGTGTCGGTCTCGGGATCGATCGCTCGGTCCAGCCGGGACGGGCGGAGTTCCGCCGCACCCGGGCGCAATCATCGTCGCCCGGCCCATGCCGATCAAGGGATTCCGGCCGAAATTCTCCCCGCCTGTCGCTCTCGACTCCGTCCCTCAGCTTTTTTCCTCGGCCGACCGCCGCCGCATCCGCGAGGCAATCCCGCCCGGAGGCGCCGGCGGACGGGCTTCGGTCCGCGGCCCGTCCTTGACCGAAGGCTCCGACGGACGATCCCGAATCGCCTTCAGCGCAGCCTCCCGGTCCGGCTCGAACGTGAAGAGCGACTCCAGCTTGCTCGCTCGCAAGACCTCCGAAACCGTCGCGTCCACATTGCAGAAAACCATCCGACCACCCTTCTGCCTCACCGTTCGCTGCAACGCCACAAAATTCCCCAGCGCCGCCGAGCCCGCGAACCCGACCCCACTCAGGTCGACCACCAGCTCCGGACGTCCACCCGATTGCAGGTGGGCCTCGTAATGTTTCCGCAGATCCTGCACCGGGGCCGGGTCCAGCCTTAGGCAGTCCCAGAACTCCGCCACCAGGATGCCATCCTTGTTGTGGATCTCGACGGAGGGCTTCAGCATGGGTGATCTTCCGGCAGACCGCCGATTTGATGGGTGATTGACCGCCTCTCCTAATTCCGACATATATCCTAACGTGGAGCCGGGTGGGGGAACAGGCGTCGTTCCTCGATTTGAGTGAGGGTCCTGGCTGAACGGGCTCGCGATACAATCCGTATATCCCGCTGGCGGAACAACTGGTGGGCGAATCGGCCATGATCGCACGGTCCCCGGCATCCGATCCTCTGGAATGTGGGCGTGGTGCGCCGGCGACGACCGATCACGCACCGTCCGCCCGCGTCGACCCGGCATGGAGTGGAACCGATGCAACGGACCCTGACACCCTGGATCGCCCCGCTGGCCCTCGCGATCGCCCTGGCCCTCCCCGGCGCGGCCGGCGCCCAGGCCGACTGGCTGACCTCGGCCTTTCCCGAGCGGGCCTACGATTTCGGCACCGTCGCCCGCGGCTCGCAGATCCGCCACTCGTTCACGGTCGTCAACACCTCTGGAGACGATATCCACATCGCCGACTGGCGGACCAAGTGCGGCTGCACCGACGTCAAGGTCGGCGCCCGGACGATCCCGCCCGGAACCCAGACCACCGTCGAGGCCACGATCAACACGACCAACTTCAACGGATACAAGGCTTCGGGCCTGACCCTGATCCTCGACCGTCCCGTCTTCGTCGAGGTCGACCTGAACCTCACCTGCTTCATCCGTGGCGATATCCTGACGAATCCCGGGCAGTTCGACTTCGGCATCTTCCGACGATCGCCGAAGCTCCCGTCTTCCACCCTCACGGTCACCTACGCCGGAGGACGGCCCGACTGGAGCATCGTCCAGATGAAGACACAGACCGACCGCGTGAAGGCCGAGGCCCGCGAGGCCGGCCGGACGATCGACGGCCAGATCCAGTGGCAGATCACCGCGGCGCTCCAGCCGGGCGTTCCCAACGGCTACCTCAAGGACCAGGTCACGCTCGTCACGAACGACAACCCGCCGCAGGCCATCCCGATCTCGGTTGTGGCGCAGGTCCAGTCGGCGGTCTCAATGACCCCCTCGATCATCAACCTCGGGCACGTTCGGCCCGGCGAGACAATCACCCGGCCGAACCTGGTCCACGTTCGGGCTCGTGCTCCGTTCCGGCTGACCCGGCTCTCGCCCAGCTCACCGGCGCTCGAGGCCGAGGAGTCGCGCCCGGATCCCTCGCCCGACCACGTTCTGAATCTCAAGCTGACCGCCCCGCGTGAGCCGGGCGGGTTTCACGCCATCCTGAAGGTCGAGACCGACCTGAAGGACGAGCCGATCGCCCAGCTCAAGGTTTTCGCGACCGTCTCGCCCCGCTGATCGCGCCTCGTCCCATTGACGGGCGATCGGGGTGGGCTTACTGTGAACGTCCGTGGATCCCGAGGCGGTCGGGACGGAAGGGAAGGAGTCGGGCGGCCACGTCGCCCGGGCGCAGGACGCGACGACGATGAGCACCGCGATCATGGGGACGCCCGGGCTCGATCCGGGTCCGACGTCCCCGACCTCGAACGTCCCCGTCGCCCTGGCCGTCGCCGATGCCGGCTGGGCCACCACCGAGCACCTCTTCCGCGAGCTCGACCGCGACCCGGTCGACGTCCTCCTCCTGAAATGCCTCGATTACGTCAACGGGTGGCGGAAGGGATTGTATCCCTGGTCGTCCGCCTGCCGGATGAAGCAGAGCGGTCCGAGGCGATGGGAGCGTCAGCACGTCCTGCCGAGCGGCTGGATGAAGCGCTATCCTCGGATCGGGATGCGGCCGATAGCCCGGTCGATCGGGTCGTGGTGGAGGAACCGCCCCGAATCGCGCCGGGGGCTGGTGATGACCTATCCTCATTACCTCTACCTTCGCGACCAGTTACGGCCGGATTTCTCGGTCTATTACAACATCGACGATTACACGCTCTACTGGCCCGGTCATGCGGACCTGCTCCGCGAGCTGGAGTGCGAGGCGGTCCGATCGTCGTCGGCGACGGTCTGCGTGGCGTGGTCGCGGGCCGAGGAGCTTCGCGCGGCGGTCCCCGAGGCCGCCGACCGGATCCATCACATCCCGCACGGGACGCCCTCCCGCTTCCTCGCGCCCGAGCCGCTCGACCGCCCGGCCGATCCCCCGGGTGACCTGGGGGGCTTGCCTCGTCCGCTGCTCGGCTATGTCGGCTCGATGGAGGATCGGGTCGACTGGGAGCTGATGGACCGACTGAGCCTTACGTTTCCGTCGGCCTCGATCGTGGTGGTGGGGCGGGTCGGGGCGCCCGAGGATCAGCCCTGGTGGGAGCCGTGTGCGAGATTCCTGGCGCGGCCAAATGTGCATGCGATTGGCTGGAGGCCGCAGGAGGAGCTGCCCCGGTATTACCAGTCGTTCGACGCGACGTTGATCCCGTATCGCCTGGATCACCCGTTCAACCGGGCGTGTAGCCCGACGAAGATCATGGACGCGATGGGATCGGGCCGTCCGATCGTCGCAACGGCGATCCCCGAGTGCCGGCTGCATCGCGATCGGTTCCACGTCGCCGAGGGCGAGGACGAATTCCTCTCGGCCATCCGGGCGATCGTTGAGGGGGGCTCGGACGACGGCCGATCCGCGCTCCGGCATGCGTTCGCGACCGAACATTCGTGCTCGGGCGTGGCCGGCCGGATCGTCGACCTGGCTCTTGCCGGGGACTGACCGATGGCAACTCGCCCTCCCGGGCGGTAAAGTCGTTCCGAAGTCGAATGGATCCCGACGCTTCGGCCGCGACGGACCCGCCCGCCCGATTCCTCGACCCGCGAGCACCGACGATGAACTCTGCGATCCGAACCAAGCTCTCCGTGATGATGTTTCTGCAATACGTGATCTGGGGAGCCTGGCTGCCGCTACTGGGTCTCTACATCGGGTCGGACTACCTGAACTTTACTTCGATCGAGAAGGCCTGGATCTTCAATGCGTTCGCGCTCGCCTCGCTCACGGGGATGTTCTTTGGCGGGCAGCTCGCCGATCGCTACTTCGCCCAGGAGCGTTTCCTGGCGTTCAGCCACCTGATTGGCGGCATCTCCATGCTCGCCCTCGCCTATCAGGAGAGTTTCTGGCCGTTCTTCGCGCTGATGATGGTCCATTGCTTCTTCTACGTTCCGACACTCTCGGTGACGAACTCGCTCGCCTTCGCGAACCTGAAAGACGCCCAGAAAGACTTCGGATTCATCCGCGTCTGGGGGACGATCGGATGGATCGCCGTGGCCTGGCCGTTCGTCTTCATTCCGATCGACTGGACGAAGGTTCCGTCGCTCGACCAGGCGGGTGGGATGCTGAACTGGCTGGGGGTGGTGCTCTCGCCAGAGGTTCTCAAGACGGGCGACGCGATGAAGTCGGCCCTGAGCAGCACATTCACCGTCTCGGGAGTCTCGTCGTTGGTCCTGGCGGCGTTCTGCCTGACGTTGCCGCATACGCCGCCGGCCCCGGCCGCCGGGCAGGGATTCGCGCCGCTGGAGGCGCTCAAACTTCTCAAGGTGCCGAGCATTCTGGTTCTCTTCATCGTCACCTTCCTGGATTCTCTGGTGCACTGGTGCTACTTCGTCTGGACCAGCTCGTTCCTGCCAGAGCTTGGCCTGCCGAAGAACTGGATCATGCCGGCGATGAGCATCGGCCAGATCGCCGAGATCACCACGATGGCCGGCCTCGGCTTCTTCCTGAAGCGGCTGGGTTGGCGTCGAACGATGATCATCGGCATTCTCGGTCATGTCTTCCGGTTCAGCGTCTATGCCCTGGGTTACTACTACCAGGGGAAGGGCTGGCTCGCCCTCGTGATCCTGAGTAACGTGGTGCATGGCTTTGCTTATGCCTTCTTCTTCGCGACCGTCTATATCTTCGTGGATGAGAACTTCCCGAAGGACGTACGGACCAGCGCTCAGAGCCTGTTCAACCTCTTGATCCTGGGCCTCGGGCCGCTGCTCGGCGGCTTCCTCTGGAACTGGCTCGGCGATGCGCTGAAGACGCCGAACGGGCCGATCCGATTCGATCTGCTTTTCCTCGTACCGACGGTCCTCGGGCTCGTCGCGTCCATCTTCCTGGCCATCTTCTTCCATCCGAAGGCCAAGGATCCGGTACCCGAGGAGGTTCCAGTCCTGGTAAACTGAGATCAGGATCGGTCGATTGATCTGGGAATCCGAGGGCGTCCGTCGTGCTGAGCTGGGTCTTCCTGTGCATCACGATGGCCATGGTCTCGCAGCAGCCGGCGACGCTGAGTGGCGCCGAGCTGGCGCAGCACCTGCTCACGGTCCGGGCGCAGCTCAAGAACGAGGGGCTCGACCTGGGTCGTCGCGAGGCACTCGCCCAGGACACCGCCGCCGCTCTCGACCGCGCCGCGCAGGCGGCCGCCGATCCCGAGCTGCGCCGGCGATGGTGGGGCGAGGCGATTGAGCTGCTCGACCAGTTCACGAAGGACCATCCCGACGCCGGCCTCGAGCAAACGCTTCGGTTTCAGGCGGCCGTCTTTCGATGGGCCCAGGCGCAGACCTGGATTCAGGCCTTCGCGTTTGAGCCGACGCAGCCGACCCACCGCGAGCGGGCGATCGCACTGCTGGACGACGCGATCCGCCGCCTCCGCGCGATCTCGACGATCGGCGGTCAAACGACGCTCGCCCAGAATCAGCGGTTCCGCCTCGCCCAGGCGCTTGCCGATCGCGCCGAACTGGAGCCGACCGACTCGGAGGAACGTCGACGTGGCGAGAGCGAGGCGCTCAACCTGCTCGACCAGCAGCCGGCCGAGCTGGGACTGGCCGGTTTCTGGCGCCTGCTCCGCGCCGATCTGCAACTCCGCTCCGGTAACCCGGCCGAAGCCCGTCGCGAACTGGAGGCCGCCGAGAAGACCAAGCCACCGCCGCCCGAGGACGAGATTCTCACCGTCCGCGTCCCGCTCCGGATCACGGAAAAGGATTACGATGGAGCACTCGGAGCGGTCGAGGGATCGCACCTGAGCCTGGAACGGAAGGGTTTGTGGCGCGTTCGCATCCGGCTGGCTCAGATCCAGAGGCTCCCCGAGGGCGAGGAGAGACACCGGGTCATCGGCGATCTTTTCCGCGAGATCGAGCGACTGAAGCGAAGCCCGTCGACCGACGTGAGGCTCGCGATGCTCGAACTGGCTCGATCGGGAGTCGAGCCGGGCGTGGGCGAGTCGGCATCCGCCTGGGACGTGCTGGCCGACGCCGACCAGGTGGCCGGTGACCTGGCCAGGGCCGCCGCCGCCGACACGAAAGCCTCGGAGATCGCCGCGAAGGCCGGGCGAGCTGGGGCCGCGGCCGGCTATCGCCTTCGCGCGGGCGCGTTCTGGTTCCAGGCCGGTCGGTTCGCCGAGGCCGACGCGATGCTCTCGAAGGTCGCCGATGACCCGGCCGCCGGCCGCTCCCGCGCCCGGGCGGGCATGCTTCGCGCACTCGCCCGTGGCCGGGCCCTCGCGACCCGACAGCCAGGCGCCTCGGCCGCTCGGTATTCCGAGGCCCTCGAACGCCAGATCCAGGAGTTCCCCAACGACACCACCACCCACGAAGCTCGATGGCTGCTCGGCGAGCTTCTGGCCGATTCCTCAACCGATCGCCCGCAAAACCGGGCGAGAGCCCGCTCGCTCTGGTCGGCCATTCCCCCGGGTGCCCCTCGGTGGCTCTCGGCCCAACTCGCGACGGCCGGGCTCGACCGCGACGAGCTGGAGGACGAGCTGATCAATCCCGACCGCCGCCGCCTGGAAGCCACCTTCGCCGCGGCTGACAAAACGCTCGCCGATTCCATCAGCCTGGCCCGCTCCGAGCCCGAACTCGCCCAGCTCTTGCTCGCCCGGGCACGATTGAACCTCGTCCCAACCACTGGTAACCCCGAACTCGCCCGCGACCTCTGCGATCGCGCCGGCCGGCTCCCAATCGCTCCCCCTGTCCAGTACCGAACGAGGCTCCTGCGGATGGTCTCCCTGGCCGACCTTGGCCGATACCTGGAAGCCGAGCGCGAGGCCCAGTCCCACCCCGACTGGGACATCCCCGCCGAACGCTCCGCGTTCTTCGACGCCGTCCGCCTCCTCGATCAGGGCGCCTCGCTCGCCACCACCGATCTCCGCCAGCGCCGATTCGGCCTGGTCCTCCGGCTCCTCGTCGACTCGGTCCTCACCCTCGACCGCGACCAGGACTTCTCGCCAGCCGAGGCGGCCGAACTCCGAATGCGGCAAACCCGCGCGCTGCTCTTCACCGGCCAGGACCGCGAGGCCCGCCGCTCGCTCCTGAACTGGAAGGGAACCCCCGCGACCGACTCCGACCGGATGCTCCGCGACCTTGGCGACACGTACGCCCGGCTCGAAACCTACTCCCTGGACATCGACGTCCAGCGCCTCCGGCAAAAAAGCAACCCAGTCGGCTCGCCTGCCTGGTTCGACGCCCGATATGCCCTGGCCCTGGCCTACTACCGGACCGGCCAGCTCAAGGACGCCGCGCAGCTCATCGACGCGACGGCCATCCTCCACCCCGAACTCGGCGGCGGCGAATTACACGACAGGTTCATCCGCCTCCGGCAGCGGATCGTCGAGAAGCCCTGATATTCCTCGGAATACTCCTGAAACATCGGACCCCACCCTGCTTCACGGTACGCGGAGGACGCGGCCGAGCCCTCTGCCTATACGAAAGATTATATATAAATATGACTTATAAGTAAATAATGCAAACTGATCGACTTGATCTGCGATCGAAGCATCCCCATCCGCTTCGGAACTCAAACGCGGACGGCCCGCCTCCGCCGCGGTTCGAGACCGGGCGAAGGCGGGCCGTCTGTTCGTAGAGATGGGCATGAGCCCGGCTCAGCCCGGCGGCGAGCGTGCCCGCCAGGGGTGCCGGACGGGACACGTCCGGTCGGATCCGTGGCGGGCGTCGGATCCTCGTCGCCATCGCCCTGTCGCCCGTTCAGCCTTTCGGCGAGGGGTGGCGGGGCGGCCGGCGCGTCGCGCGGCGAGCCGCGCGGGCCGGGCGTTGATCCGTCGACGAGCGACGGGAACGGACACGTCACCGGTCGTTTGCCCGGCCACCGGGAAACCCGGTTGTCGGTCGAGGATGGGTCGTGAGACGACGCACACCTCGGGCATCGGATCGGGGACGAACGGAGTGAGGATCTCGGGGGATGCTTCCGCCTCAACGAGTGCAGAGGGTGCGATACCGTACTCCTCGGCGAGCGGAATGTCCGCGTCGATCTCCTCGGGAGCTGAGGAATCCGTGGAAAGGTCTTCGAGCGTCGATGTCTCCGTCGTCGCCTCGCTCGCGAGGGCCGGGACATCCGGCGCGGCCTCGCACGCAACCGTTTCCGGCGGCGTGAGGGTCGCGGGGTCCTCGAACGCCTGGGCGTCGGCTTCGGGGATGACCTCGGGCGGGATGACCTCTTCGGGATTCGTCGGCAGAGCGGCGATGGGCTCGATCGAATCCGTCTCCGGATCCGGGGAAAGCTCGACCGCCGCGACCTCGGCCGGGGCCGGAGCCTCGACCGGAGGGAGATCCTCCACCGGGGCCGGGGCCACGATGAGAGGGGTTTCCTCGGCCGCGGTCGAAACCGAGACCGGGAAGAGATCCTCCACCGGGGCCGGAGCCACGATGAGAGGGGTTTCCTCGGCTGGGGCCGTGGTTGGGGCCGCGACCGGGGAATGTCCCTGGGGCAGTGAGTCGGATCGGACGAACTGTCCAGGTCCGACCCGGACCCAGGTGACCTCGGCCGGTTCCACGCTCGGCTCGACGGCGGTTTTCGCCGCCTTGCGCGATCGGGACCGACTCTTGCGGGGCTTCGGTGGCGCCGAATCGGCCGGGTCGCTTCGGAGCGTTGCCGACTGGGCTTCTTCCGCGGGTTCAGCCTGCGACGCGGAAGGCGCTTCGGCGTCGGGCAGGGGTTCGTCGGAGACTCCAGGAGAGATCGAGACGTTCTCGGCGTTCCCCGCGATCGGCGGTCCGGCCATCGCTGGCCTTCCGACAATCGAGGAGGTCCGCGCGAGCCATCCGCGAAGGTTCCTGGACAGTTCCCCGACAATCCTCGCCCTTGGCGCCTGGATGTCTTCAAGGTCGCGACCGGACGGAAAAGAGCCCGGATCATGGACGCTCATCGATGCGCCCGACGCCTTCGGTTTCAACCGAGGGCCCCGGGGGGCGGTCAGGATCACGACCACGAGCAGCAGGTAAGTCGGGGCAAGCCATCCCGAGACCGACGCCGCCGCGTAGGCGGTCGCGACCGTCAGCCCGACCAGACCCGTCCCCACGAGCAGGTGGCGAATCCCCCGCCCGTCGGCGAGAGACCCGCGAGCCCGGCTCGCGAGAGAAACGGTGCCGGTGCGGAGCCGTCGGACCACGCGACGCGACTCCACGCGATTTGTGCGCCTCGTCTCGATCAAGGTTCCACCCGAGCCCCGGCATCACTGCCGGGAATACCTGCCGGCCCTGGGCCGTAAATCCTCGACGACCGAGGGAGGCCACCGAGACGCCAGGCATCCGACGCCTCCCGAAGCCTGGTATCGGATGGAACAACCCGCCGTTATCGGCCGCATCGGGGGCAGGTCGCGGCCCGGAGCCGTCGCAATGCCGACGACCGATACGAGCCGCAAAATCTCAACGGATCACTCGAACACTACTGTCCGGACGCCGTCCATCAGGACCCGGTCCTCGATGTGCCATCGGACCGCCTGCGCCAGGACCCGCCGCTCAACCTCGCGGCCGATCCGGATCATGTCGTCGATCCCGTCGCGATGGGAGATGTGGGCCACGTCCTGGTGGATGATCGGCCCCGCGTCGAGCTCCGCCGTGACGTAGTGCGCCGTCGCGCCGATGATCTTCACCCCTCGGGTATATGCCTGGTGATACGGGCTCGCTCCAATGAATGCCGGCAGGAACGAATGGTGAATGTTGATCACCGGCCGACCTACCGCTTGCAGGAAGTCGGCGGAAAGAATCTGCATGTACCTCGCCAGCACCACGAAATCCACCCGATGCTCGGCCAGAAGCTTCAGCACCTGCTTCTCCTGCTCGGCTCTGGTCTCCTTCGTCGCCGGAAAATGGTGATACGGGATGCCGTGAGCCTCGACCTTGCCGGCGAGGTCAGGGTGGTTCGAGATCACCATCGGGATCTCGGCCGATAGCTCGCCGGATTCCCATCGCCAGAGCAGGTCGAGCAGGCAATGCGCGTACTTCGAGACGAGAATCCCCATCCGGAGCGGACGGTCCGGATATCGAACCGTCCAGGCCATCCCGTGCTGCCGGGCCATCGGGCTAAATGCCGCCTCAAACTCGTCGCGGCCCAGGCCGAATCCCTCCGTTTCGATCTCCATCCGCATGAAAAACCGGCTTCCAGGCGCCTCGCTCACGTGCTGGTCCGCGGCGATGATGTTGCCGTTGTGCAGCGCGATGAAGTTCGCCACCGCCGCCACCACGCCCCGATGGTCCGGACAATCGATCAACAGGCGAATCGCTCGATTCATCTCTTCATCCCTGGAAGGGTGGGCGCCGGACCTACGAAAGGTCCAGGACAATTTTACCGCGCACGTGCCCCTGCTCGCTGAGCTCGTGTGCCTCGCGAGCCCGGTCCAGTGGGAAGGACGCCGCGATCTCCGGACGAAGCTTCCCCTCGTCGGCCAGACGGCCAAGCTCGGCGAGATCAGCGCCTTCCTGGTGGACCCACAGAAATTTCGACCGCTTCGCACGGCCGACGAGCCCGGCAATCGACTGGAGGGCTCCCCAGACGAGAACGTTGGGGTTGGGCAGCGTTGTCACGTAAGCGCCGCCTGGGTTCAACCGATCGCGACAGGCCGGAAACGTACTCCTCGCGATGGCGTCGAAGATTACGTCGAACCGATCGGGAAGCTTGGTGAAGTCCTCGCGATGGTAGTCGATCACCCGATCGGCTCCGATCGAACGAACGAACTCCAGGTTCGACGGTCCGGCCGTCGCTCCGACGCTCGCCCCCATCGCTCGGGCGAGCTGCACGGCGAAGTGCCCGACGCCCCCCGCGCCCCCGTTGATCAGGACCGATCCACCCGATCGCAACCCTCCGTGATCACGCAGAGCCTGGAGCGCTGTGCATCCAGCGATCGGGAGCGTCGACGCTTCCCGAAAATCGAGAGCCTCGGCCTTCCTCGCCGTTGCCGACTCCTTCACGACCACACGCTCCGCGTAACCTCCGCCCCGCTTCAGATCGACGAACGCCACCACCGGATCCCCGGCCCGAAACCGCGAGACGCCCGGCCCGATCGCAATCACCTCGCCCGCGACGTCGCCGCCCGGAATATATGGGAACTTCAACCAGAGAATGGCCTTCAACTCACCGCTTCGAATCTTCCAATCGACCGGATTTACCGAGGCGGCCTTCACATCGATCAGAAGCTCTCCAGGCCCAGGTGTCGGCTCGGGGCGGTCGTCCAGCCGCATCCGGTCCCGACCGCCGTACCCGTCGATCACGATCGCTCTCATGGGGTCGCTCCGGGAATTATCGGACGCGATCCGGCGCGGATGCCCCACGCTCGATCGCTCCGGCGCACGAGTCCTCATCCCCGGCCCGTTGAACCTTGTAGGCAAGATTCTCAAGCGGGAGGCTCAAATCCACCCCCACAAGGTTCACCTGAGGAGGGACCGATATCGGGACCGGAGCGAAATTGAGGATACCCCGGATTCCCGCCGCCACCACCTGATCGGCAACTCGCTGCGCCGAGTCCGCTGGGACAGCCAGAATCGCCAACCGTATCTTCCCCGTCGACACGACCTGGCCAAACAACTCCATCGGCTCGACAACCAACCCGTCGTGGCTCCCACCAATCTTTGTCGGATCATTATCAAAAAGCGCCACAATGTGGAAGCCCCGCGAGCGGAAGCCCCGATACTTCAGCAACGCCCGGCCAAGGTTCCCCAGCCCCACCAACGCCAGCGGCCAGTCGTGATCGATCCCCAGTATATGCCGGATCGCATCACTCAATTCGTCCACACGGTAGCCCACTCCCGGATGGCCGAATTGCCCAAAAAAAGCGAGATCCTTGCGGACCTGTGCATTCTTGATCGAAAGCGGACTGCCGAGCTGACTGCTCGAGACCGTCTCCCAGCCTTGCCGTTGATACACCTCAAGTTGCCGAAGGTAAAGGCTCACTCGCCCGACCACCGCCTTGGGCGCGCACTTGAAACCCGAGGGCTCCGGTCGCGATCCGTTCACCGGCGTCTCTCCACAGCGGGCCGGTCGGCCAGGGGGCCGCACTCTAGCAAAAATCGTGCCGTAATTTCGTCGAATTCTATCGTCGACCCGGAGCCCCGGTCAAGGGGGATCAACCTGACGGAGGGCATGAAGGGCCGACTGGTTCCAGGGCTGGGGAAGGCGGCCTCGGAGGTGGACATCCTCGCCGATTCGGTCGATTTCGACGTTTTCGAGCCGGGGGGCCTCGTTCATTCGAACGCGGCCGGCGCCTCGGGCGGCGGTTCGGGCGTGGTCGCCTCCTTCGAGGATGGGGGCGAGGAAGACCTCGGCGGCGTCGATCTCGCCCGCGTCGAGGAACGAGCCGACGACGCGCCCGCCTCCCTCGACGAGGAGATTGGTCATCCCTCGCCGGCCGAGCTCGTCGAGAAGTGGGACGATGGGAACCGGCCCGTCACCGGGGAAGCTCAGAACCTCGCAGCCCATCCTGGCGAGGTGTTCGCAACGATCGGCGGGCGCCCGGCCTGCCACCACGGCGACCACGACGGGTGCCTCCACCGCGGTCCGGACGAGAGCCGAGTCGACCGGCAGCCGTGCCGATCCGTCGAGGATGATTCGGGCCGGGACGCGGGGGCCGGGCGGTCGAGCGGTGAGCATCGGATCGTCGGCCTCCACCGTGCCGATCCCAACAAGGATGGCGTCCATCCGTCCGCGCAGGTCGTGGACCCTCCGCCTGGAAGCCTCCGACGAGATCCATCGGCTATCGCCCGAGGCCACGGCCGTCTTGCCGTCGAGAGTCATGGCCCACTTGGCGATCACGAACGGACGTCCGACGGTCAGCCGTTTCCAGTAGGGGGCATTCAGCTCGCGGGCCGCGTCCGCCTCGCAGCCGACCGCGACTTCCACACCCGCGCTCCGAAGCGCGGAGAATCCGCCTCCGGACACCTTTGGGAACGGATCGCCGATCGCCGCGACGACCCGGGCGATCCCCGCCGCGAGGATCGCCTCGGTGCAGGGCGGGGTCTTGCCGTGATGGCAGCACGGTTCGAGAGTGACGTAAAGCGTGGCGCCGCGGGCTGCCTCGCCGGCGCGGGAGAGCGCGAAGACCTCCGCGTGCGGACCGCCAAACTGCTGGTGATGGCCAGCCGCGACCTCGACACCCTCGCGAACGACCACCGCGCCGACCATCGGATTCGGCTCGACGGAGCCCTGACCCTCTCTGGCCTCTGCGAGCGCCCGTCGCATCCAGGGAATGTCCTCGGTGCCCCACGCCATCGACCCATCCGCCTCCCCTGAGTTCAAAACGGGGTCTCACTCGCCGGCGGCGCGGGCTTTGGCCTCGGTGGTGGAGGGGAGGCCGGAACCGGCGTTGGCCTGGGCGCCACCTTGCCTGCTGTCGGCCCGGCGGCCTTCCGGTTGGCCCCAATCTCCTGGCCCGCCGGGAAGACCAGTCGGTAAGCAATCGCCATCCGTCGACGGGCCTCATCGGGCGCCAGGGAGGTGTAGGTCGTGGTGATCCACGGCGGAAGTCCGGCGATGAACTGGTCCAATCGCTCCTGCGAAACAATGGGCTCCTCGACCCGGCTGACATGGTAGCTGATGGCGATCCGTCGAAGCGCTTCGGTGCGCCGGCGCTCCGCCTTCTTCCGGACCGTCTCGGCGACCTTGCCCTTGCCGATCTCCTCCAGCATCGAGACCGGTTTCATCCCTTCCCAGAGCCAGTCGCGAGCCTGAGAGGCCGCCTGATCCTCATCAAACCTGGCGGGCACGATCTCGCGAGGGATCGGCGGCTTGACCTTCTGCCCGAGGCGGAACAACTCGTTCCGTCGGACGGCTTCCGGAGTGGCCCGCTCCACCCGGGCCCGATCCTCCGGCCCGCTCGCCTGCCAGATCCGGTACGCCGAGGCCACCTCGAATGGGCTAAATTCCCCCGGCTCGAGCATCCGGAGCATCGGCGGGGTCGATCCCGAGGGAACCGGCCGATCCTTCAGGAGCCGACGCACCGTCGCCATCCGTTCCGAGGGAGCCAGTGCAGCCAGTTCCTCCTGTTGCTGGGGCGGAAGTGCGTTGTACCAGGCGTGGTATCGCCGGAGGACCGCCAGGTATCGCGACCGTTCCTCAACCGGCATCTCGCCGATCCGGCGATCCATCTCGCGAATCGCGGTTTTCTGTTCGGCGGTCAGCGCCAGGTCGAAGTCGCGCAGCTTCTCCAGGAGCCGGGCACGCTCCGAGGCCGGCAGGGCCCGGATCCGGTCGAAGCCGGAACTCAGCTCGCCGGCGGCCACCAGAAGCAGGGCGGTCGCCGAAAGCGCGAGCGCTCGCCCTCGCCCGACCGAGAATCGGAGATCACCGCGAGGGCGGACTGAATTCCGGGGCATCCGCCAGCTCTCCGAGGAAGTCGAACGTTCCGACCTCGAGGTATTCTTCCAGGTGTTCGGCCAGCGAGAGGTCATGCGCCAACCGGCCCGAGGGATCGGGCCAGAGCCATCGAGACCCAGCGTACCCAAGGCCGGCCGATGCCGCCAGAATCGACAGGTAAGCCGCCCCAACCGCCGCCCAGGACGACGCCCATCGGGCCGACGACTCCCAGGCGGGGCTCGCCGTATCAACCTGACGAATCCCCAGGATCGTCCGTTCCGAAAACTCACCGTCGACCTGAGGCAAGGGGAGGTGCCCCAGAAGCTCCCAGGTCCGCTTCAGAGCGTCGACCTCTTGCCGAGCCGTCGCGCTATGGGTCAGTTTGGTCGAAAGAACCCGCGCGATCGGCTCGGGAAGCTCGCCGTCAATATAGGCGACCAGATTGGCCCGCTCGTCAGGCGTTAATCGCAGTTGTTCGGGACCGCGGGACATCGTCGCCTTCTTTGTGACGGGCCCACCGGCCTTCACCTACGAGGGTGAAGGAATCCTGGAGCCACCCCAGGCTCGAATGACATCCGTCATCCGATCAGAACATCCCCATGCCGGGCATCCCCATGCCGCCGCCCATGCCGCCCATGCCGCCTCCCGCGGACCTGGCCTGATAGCCCCTGGCCCGCTGAGCCGGCACACTGGCATTCGCGCGACGTCCTGTCCGGCCGGAGAGGTCAGGATAGTAGTCGACCATCCGGTTGAAATAAAGTGTCGGGCCCATTCCCTGGGTATTCGACGGGTCGTGACTGAACCGGATCCGGCCGGCCACCCGCTCCTGCTGATTCGAGAACGGCTTGAGCGGGTCGAGGGATTCGGCGAATGGAGAGATCGGGTCGTAGAGTCCCCGCTGCTTCGACTGGACAAAATATTGCCGCCCGACCACGGCCTGATTGATCGGATCCAGCGGGCTGGGCCGCAGGGCCTGCAATTGCTGATTCGGTAAATAGATGGCGTAATAGAAGGAGAACGGGTCGGCCAGCAGTCCCGTGCCGGGCGCTCCCAGTCCCGCCTGGGCCATGGCTCGCTCGGCCGGAAGGGTCAGGCCGCCGATCATTACCAGGCCGCCGACAACCGTCAGAACCATGCGCCGTCTCATGGGCTCTCGCCCTCCATTCAGGACGTCCGGATTCGATCGGCGAACGCGGGTGTCGTTCGGATCCCGTCGGGTTGCCTGACTTTCCCTTCGACCGACCCTGGCCCGCCTCGCGAGCCGGATCCATTGTTCGGAGGAGACACCCCACGGTCCAACTCAATTCTCCAGTATAATCCCCAGAGAACGGCAGACAAGCGGTTCCCGGCATTCGGAGGAGTTCATGACGATCGATTTCGGGCTCATGGGGGGTCTGGTCATCCTGATCGCGGCGGCCGAACCGAAGCGACTGTATGGATCGGCCTATTACGCCGGTCTCGCGGTCGTCGTGGTCGTGGTCCTGATCGCCGCGATCGGGTTCTACCGGGTCTGGCTGGAGGTCCGCGAGGAGGAAGAGCCCGATTCTCCCGACGTGGTGCTGGAGAGTTTCCGACGCGCCCATGCCGCGGGCGAAATCGACGATCAGGAGCTGGAACGCGTGACCCGTGTTCTCGCTCCAGGCCCGTTCCCGCCCCGACCCCAGAAGCCCGACGTCCTGGCGGATGACCTCGGGTGAACCGCCGGGCTTTTCAGAACGATCGACAGGCAAATGCCGGAACGACGACCCGATCAGGCGAGGGCGACGACTCGCCCCGTCCGCACACTTTCGATCTCGGCGAGGCAAAGCTGAAGCGCCTGGCGGGCGAGGGCGCCGTCGAGCGTCGGTGCCGGGATTCCGGAGGCGACCGACCGAACCGCCGCGTTCAGCTCGCGGACGAAGCCGTCGACCGGGTCGCCGGCCCCGAGTTCGGGCCGCTCGATCGACCCATCGGCGAGCATGACGGTGAGTGGCATGGCGATGTGTCCCTGGCCGCCGAGGTTGGCGAACTCGAAGGCGATCGTCGCGCCGTCCAGGTAAAGCTCGTACCCGTGAGTGAACGGCCGCCCGGGCTGACTCATCGCCCCCGAGACGCACGAAACGGCGAGGTCGGTCCGATCGAAGAGATACTGGGTCGTCAGGTGGACGACCGCGCCTCCCTCCTGGACGCCGCGTGCATGCACCGCCCGTGGGACGCCGCAGAGCAGGCCGATGAAGTGGGTGTCGTGGATGTGCAGATCGATGGCCGGGCCGCCGCTTGTGGCGGTGTCGCCAATCTCGCTCGACCAGTCGGGCCGAGAGATCACCCGCTTGAAGTGCGCCGCTCGAAGGGCGCCATAACGCCCCGACTGGACCGCCTCGAGCGCGAAGGCGAACTCAGGAACGAACGGGAGCACCTGCGCGACCATCATCGGCCGTCCCGAGGCTTGCGAGGCCGCGACCATGGCGTCGGCGTCTTGCATGGTCAGGGCAATCGGCTTTTCGACGAGCACGGCCTTTCCGGCCTGGAGTGCCCGGATCGCCATCGGGCCGTGCCGATCGTTCGGGACACAAAGATCAACCAGATCAATGGACGGATCGGCGAGAAGCTTCTCGAAATCGTCGTGAAGCGCGAGTCCGGAGAGGTCCATCTGAGTGCCGCGCGGGCCGAAATTTCCCTGGATGCTGGTCCAGTCGCCCGCGAGCTTCCTCGGGTCGCGGCTACAAAGGCCGACCACCTTACCTCCCTCGATCCGCTTCGAGGCGAGATAGTGGATCATACCCATGAAGCCCAGGCCGACGATCCCGATCCGGACCATGTGCGCGAACCCTCCAGGCGATCCGGCCGGATTCGCTCGCCCGAACCCGTTCGGACGAGCGGACCGGAAGCCGATCGACGTGATTCTGTCGTCTGGCGGTGAGGCCGACAAGATCATCCGCCAGCCTCTTCGACGGATTGGGCGTCCGATCGGTTGGTCATCGGCAAATTCCGAGGGCCTGGTCGGATGGGTTCCCGGGATTCCCGGCGGTCCAACAAACAGGTGGCCGGCCCCTCGCGATTCGGGCCGGCCACCTCGTGGATGAGGACGAGCCTCCGACGCTCAGGGCTCAGGCGTGCCCGGGGCGATGGAGCTTCCGATTCAGGTCGAAGGTTCCGATCACGGCATCGATGGCCTCGGCCTTGGGGGTGGATCGGACTGCCGTGACGACCCCGGCAGCATGGGTCGCCTGGACCGCCACGCGGTGGGCCCTGGCCTCGTCGCGTGCCGCGATCCCGGCCGCGAACCTGCGCTCGCTCGGCCAGGTCCGCATGATCCGCGATCGAGTCGCCCGACCCATCGCCATCGTGAGGTTCGGACCGGCCAGGATGCTCTCGCCGAACGACTGCACGTAGTTCGTCCCTGCCTGCCCACCCTGGCCTTCGAGGAACTGGCCCGTCGTGTTGGTCAGGCCCGATGGTGACGTCCCGTTGACCGTGATCTGGAACTGATCGTAGAGGTAGACCCGATCGACGGTCTTCAGGGTGACCGTGTGGTTGGCGGAGTCGTAAACCGCCGAGGCGATCGGGATCTTGCGGCCCGACGTCGACACGATCATGTAATTGGCGACGTCCTTGGCCGCGGTCGGGTTGAGCGCCTCATTGAAGTTCAGAACAAACCGGGTCGGCTGCGAATGGTAGCCGAACCGCTGGAGATTGGTCACCATCGGGCCGGCGGCCGTCGCCGTCGTGGTGAACTTTTCAACGGGGCCGAGGGTCGTGACGCCGCCGGTGGCCACGGCCTGGTAGTAATACGAGACGCCCGGCTGGAGGCCTGTCAGCATCGCGGTGACTTGCACCGAGGTTGTTCCCCTTCCGATCGACTGGTCCGCGGTGGCCATGGTGGTGGAGGCCAGGGCCGGCTGGATGGTGGTCGATGGGATCGAGGTGTTCAGGTTCGGCTGGGTGCCGTAGACGAAGTGGACGGTGGTGGTGACCCCATTGGGATTGACCGTCGCGCTGATGATCGCCCCACCGCCCGTGACGTTCGTCGTCGTCCCCGCCGTGACGACGGGATGGGCCGGGGTCGTGAAGCTGAGGATCGAACCGTCGGCCGTCCCCCCGGTTATTGGTCGCTTTGATCTCGAAGTAATACGTCGTCGATGGCTGGAGCCCGCTGAGCGACTCAGCCACCGGCGTGGCCAACGTCCCGGAGCCGATCGAGAGGCCGGGGATCGGGATCGAGGTCGTCCCCGTCATCAGAGTCGGGTCGGTCCCGTAAAGGAACTGCGCCGTTGTGTCGTAGCCCTCTGGGTTGACGGAGGCGTTGAGGGTGGCGGTGGGTCCGGTGACGCTTGTGGCGGCCGAGGTGGTCGCTGCTGGAGGCACGGCGGGCGCCGGTGTGGTGAAGCTGAGGATGGGGCCGTCGACATTCGGCGGCGTTCCGGTCGAGGCCACTGCCTGGAAATAATAGGTGGTGCTGGGCGCGAGCCCGGTCACCGCCGCGTTGATAGGCTGGGTCGAGGTCCCGGTCAGGCCGCTCTGGGCCGCGACTGTGTTCAGCGAGAGCTGTCGGATGGAACCGTTGCGCTGGTCGGCGACGTAGATATCGCCTGTGGTCGGGTTGACCGCCACGCCAGTCGGGATGTTGAACAGAGCGGCGGCTCCGGTGCCATTGGTGCTGCCGGGCGTGCCTGGGGTCCCGGCGAGAGTTGTGACCACTCCGGCCGGGGTGATCTGTCGGATGGTATCGTTGCTTAAGTCGGCGACGTAGATATCGCCTGTGGTCGGGTTGACCGCCACGCCGGTCGGGTTGTTGAACAGAGCGGCGGCTCCGGTCCCATTGGTGCTGCCGGACGTGCCGGCGGTCCCGGCGAGGGTCGTCACGACGTTTGGCGCCAGGTTCGGGTTGGTCCCGTACTGGAAGGCCGTTGCGATGGTGTTGCCATTGGGGTTGACGGTCCCGTTGAGGGTGGCGCCGGTGCTCGTGAGGCTTGTGGCGGCTGTCGTCGTCACGACGGGCGAGGCGAGCAGCGTTCGGTCCTCGAGCGTCTCCGGGCGGAGCAGGCCAATCGCCGCCGGCCGTCGGCGTCTGCCGCGGCGCTGGGTGGTGAAGGGCGCGGGACGTCGCAGCCGGAACCAGACCTGCGCTCTCATCATGCAAATCCGGTTCTTCCGCATTCTCGATGACGAGGGTACCCGAGAGCCTACAGGGCTTCCCTTGTCGGTCGCGTTATGCGGCCCGTAGGACTCGTGCCCGCAACAACACGAAGCCCGCCCTGCCAAACATCTGCCGCTTGATCGCCTTC
>DAIDKV010000115.1 GCA_027449865.1 Planctomycetales bacterium | reverse complement strand
CGGGGGTTAGGGGGTGGTTCGCGCTCGGACCAGAGGAGCGATGGCACCCGACGACTCACTTATGAAGATCCCCCGATCTTGGACGCAGGGACTGCCCTAAAGTCCAATTGCTTGCGTGGGTGCGAATAATCCGGGCTAGGCAAGTCCGACGAGTCTACCGACGCCTGCCAGCTCGTCTGCCTTTCCACTCGGCTGACCCGACCGAAGGCCAACCGCATCAATCCTATCAAGACCGAAGATTCCAGATCGGCGATTCCAGATCGAAGACAAGAATTCCAGGACCTAAGCCGAAAAACTCAGATCCGACGTTCCCTGAGAACGGCCATCTCACATTTTTTGCCTTCGATTCGCCATCACCCACAGAGCGACTCGCCACGCCTCAAAGGGCATGGCGGGGCCATTGAGAATGAGGAACGCGGGGCGTTTGAGACGACTCGCGCTGGATTTGATCCATTTCCAGGCGCACACGGTCGGCGTCGGCCGAGCGGCCGAGCTGACGGTAGGTCATGGCGAGGCTATACAGGACGGAGTGGTTGCGAGGGCTGAGCATCCGAGCCCGCTCGAGTTCGGGGAGTGCCTCCGCCGGACGGCCGCGCTGGAGGGCGATCCGGGCGAGCCCAACGAGAGGCGATGATAGGGTGGGGTCCATCTCGGCCGCCTGGCGGAAATACCGGACCGCTTCGTCGAGATTCCCTCGAAGGAAATAGGTCTGAGCGAGGCGAGCCATCAACTCGGGATCGCGGGCGGATTCCAGCGCCCGGCTGAGGTATCGGGCGGAATCCTCGAGCCGGCCACACTCGACAAGATCCTCGGTGAGCTGTCTCCAGAAGAGCGATCGCAAGGCCGGCATCTGCTCAAGGCCGGGGTCGAGCCGGAGAACGGTCTCAAACGCCTCGACGGCCCGCTGAGGGTTTTCGTCGTTGTGGTAGACCGTTCCGCGGAGCATCGCGCCCCACACGGCACTGCCCTCGACCCTGTCGAGCCGGTCGGCCAGTCGAAGGATCTCGTCCTTGTTGTCCTCGGCGAGCAGGACGGCGGCGAACCGACGCATCGCGGTGATGTTGGTGGGGTCGTCGCGGAGGATCTCGCGGTAGGCGGGGATCGCACGTTCGGGATGCGGGCTCCGAACCAGGCCGAAGGCTCGCACCTGCTGATCGGCCAGCGAGAGCCGGCCAGCCCGGGCGTAATAAGGCTCGGCGCGGTCGGCGAAGTCGAGCCGGCTGAGGCAGAGGGCCGCCAGCCGGGCGGCCTCGCGACTCCAGGGGCGGCGGTCGAGGTGGTCCAGGGCGTGGCCGAGGCAGCCGGGGAGATCGAGCCGGTTGTAAGCGTGCTCCGCGCGATCGAGGGCGTCGGAACGCGTGACGTTCCAGGCGGTGAGGATCACCAGGGCGAGCATCGTCGCGGCGAAGAGCGGCGGCCTGCGCCGACCTGGCCGATGAGGAGGTCCGGCGTGGATCGATTCCATGGGCGAAGACGTGGTGAGAAGATGAGGTCGGATCGTCAAAACGTCAAGGGCCAGGCGGACCGCCCAGAGGCGAGCTCACCCGGCCCTCGATGGATCGGATCGCAAGGATCAAAGCTGATCGATGCTCACGACGTCATTGTTGGCGATCGTCGAGATCGAGAAGTAGGGCTGGTAGCCCACGGTCGCCTTCACGAAGTGGACCGAACCATCGGCGAACAGCATGTTCACACCGCCGGGGTGGTGCGAGCTGGCGTTGATGGCCGTGATCGTCGCCCGGCCGTCGCCCCATTCCTGTTCCTGGTCGCTGTAGGCGCAGGCGTAGCGATTGGGAGTGATGGTGTGGGAGTAGATCTTCGGGCAGTAGGCCCACCACTCGCCCTTCCAGCTCCACGCCTGCGCCGTGGTCAGGAAATTGACCTGGCAAGCCTGGTTGAACTGAAAGTCGGTGGAAAAGGTGTTTGAGGACGCCTTGTTGGGGAAGTAATAAACCATCCCCAGACCATTCTTGCCGGGAAGGCCGGTCGCGGTTCCCTTGACCCACTCGCTGAAGAGGGCGGTATTGCTGGTGCCGTCAGTGAAGCTGGCGATGGTGACGACCCGCTGCATGGCACCGTCCCAGTTCGAGGCGGTGTAGGCCGGGCCGTTCTCGGTCCAGTTGCCGGTCGAGCCGCCGGAAGCCCCCGGCTGGAGCCCGTTGATCCGCCGGTTGGTGCCGACGTTCATCGGGTAGTTGCAGGCACCGACGCGCTGGCTCTGGCCGTTCACCATATAGGTACCCGACGAGCCGGGATTCGGGTCGGAGGGGCAAAGGAACGCCGAGATCTGCATCGTCAGCACGGTGTACTGGAACATCCCGTAATAGCCGCCCGAAGAGTTGTCGGGCGGATTGGACGTGGTGTTGCTGCCACCCTCGTTACCGTTCCAGCGAGCACCGAAGTTCCAGTTCATCGAGTTGTACGCCGCCTGCTGCTCGATGTACGGCAGCAACCGGGCGTGAACCGACTGGTTCTGGTTGGGCTCGGCGATGGTAGGAGTACCATTCGAGGGCCGGTCAACGTGCGCCGGAGGCAGGGCCTCATTGGCGCTGATGTAGTTGTGCATCGCCAGGCCGATCTGCTTCAGGTTGTTCGTGCACTGGCTGCGGCGGGCGGCCTCACGCGCCGCCTGGACTGCGGGCAGGAGCAGCGCGATCAGCACCGCGATGATCGCGATGACGACCAGCAGCTCGATCAGCGTGAAGCCACGAGACTCTCGCTTCATCATGGGAACTCCGAAAGATACAGGAATAATGGAAACAAACTCGCCCCAACCCGTTCGCACGACGCGAAAGTCCGGGGCATTCACCGCAGGCACGGCGAGCGCCGGCGGCTCACTTCGACTTGGGGGCTGGACCGCTGGAGGACTTGCCGTAGCCCGTTCCCGCATAAGGGTCGGGAGCCGACTGACGACGCTTCGCGTACTCTTCCATCGAGCCGGCAGGGGGCGGGACGTCGTTCTCAGCCTTGACGTCCGACTTCGGCGCCGGCCCCAGCTTGGCCTGGAGCTTGTCCGCCTCCGCCTCGTTATCACTACTGCAGCCCGCCAGCACGAGCGATGATCCGACGAAAAAAGCCATCCCGATCGTGCGCATCACGGTGTTCAACGAGATCTCCTCTCCAGTTGCAAGACGCGTTCTTGGCTCTACAGCGCAGCAAAGAACGCCAGCAGCCAGTCACCTGGCAACTCAAAACAAAAAAACATGATCAAAGACAGTAATAAACGAAGAATTCTCAACAGGGAGCCAATTCGCCCGCCCGACGGCACCGCTGGCAAGAACTCTTATGGATCGCCGCCTGTTCCCATCGCCGATCAGACCCGGCCGTAACCGGGGCTGAGCCGATCCAGACCGGGCCCAAAGCCCGGGAGACAGGGACAGTACGGACAATCTCCTCGATCCGGTTGACCCGACCGGATTGGGGGGGGTTCTTGCCAGGTTTTAGGTTGAGGAACGGTCGAGGCGATGAGAGTCCGGTCACCCGGCGATCCGGCAGTAGGCGGAAGCCAGGTACGGACGATCGACTCTCCGGCTGAGTATCGGGAATTTAATGCTTCGTCGAGAGATTGTCAAGGGGGTGGTTCTGTGATAAACGCTCTGAAAGCCTTGAACTTACGGCAATCCTGCCTCATGGCGTTCCTGCGATCATCCACCATTGGGTTTTCCAGGTCTTTCCTTAATTCTTTCATCGAAACGCTTTAGGCCAGACGATCCTCGGACGGCCTGTCCGGCATGCTTTCCCGGTTGGGCGTTTCGCACCTCTGGATCTTTTCCGAGGAGGAGACGCGTCGCCGGACCCGGACGGCGAGCCCGGAGGCGAGGAGCACGCCGAGGATCGAGAGTCCGGCGCCGATCGGGAGGGAGGCTGGCTCGTATCGATAGGTGAGCGTGTGCCGCCCCTGGGCGACGACCGCGGCCCGCATCGCGAGATTCGCCCGGAGGATCGACGCGGGTTTGCCGTCGATATCGAGCTTCCATCCCGGCGCGAGGACATCGGCGAGCACGACGATCCCGGGCGACGCCAGCTCGACCTGAACAGTTGTGCGGGTCGGAGATTCCTCGCGGACCTCGACCGACTCGCTGGCCGCCGGGAACCGCGGGATGGAGGCGATTGAAGGCGGGTCATTGGTCTCGATGTAGGCGGTCTGCCTTAAGTCATCGACGGACTCGACGATCCGATGGATGAGTGCGGCGCGTCGGGGATCGTCGGGACCGCCGAGCGGACGGATGGGTCGGGCCTCGTGGACGATCCAGGCCCGGGGGAAGGCTCGGCGATTTCGGCGGACCTGAACGTCGCGGTGAAGGAGCCAGTCACGGCGGGCCTCGGATCGCTCGGGGCCGGCGAGCGTCTGGGGATCGGGGTAGATCAGATCGGTGTCGTCCACGAACGCGGCGTAGCTCCGGTTCGGCTCCCGCCAGTCGCCGGGATAGGACGGAATGATGAAGTACCGGGCGCCCCAGAGGTCGTAAGCGCCCCGAGGATGGAGCAGGATCGGACGCCCCGGCTCGATTCCGAGCGCGGCGGCGATGGAAGGATCGGGAGGTCGGAGCACCGGCCGGAAAAGCTGGCGGAGGTCGGCCCGGCCGGTCTCGCTCTCGTCCACGTAGGCATAGCTCATCCCCTGCATCCAGCCGAAGCTGGGCTGCATGGTCTCGATCTCCCAGTTGACCACTTCGCGGAGCCGGTCGATTGAGGACGAATCCGCCCAGCCGATCGGGAGCCACGAGGAAAGGCGATGAACCCGGTACGGCCCCGAGTCGGGTCGTTGCGATTCCTCGTCTTGAATGGCCCGAGCCACCTCCGATTTCTTTTCGAAGTCGGCCTGCGGGATCGCGACGACGAGCGGTCCCTGCGCCATCGCCAGGTCGAGCGCCAGAACCAGAATGGCGACCACGCCCGGCGCCGAGGCTTCGGGCCGGCGCACGCGCCAGGTGAAGAGCGCGAGCGCGGACGCCATCGCGATCGCACCGTGGGCAAGTGCCGCGACGATCGCGGTGGCGGCGCCCCTGGCGTCGATTGGCCCGAAGATGGCGGAACCGGGATCGCGCGCGGAGATCGTGGCGGCGATCCGGGTTTGCGTCGATCCGGCCGCCGCCAGCAGGGCGAGCGTCGCGGCCAGCAGAACGATCCCGACTCCGAGCGTCCGGCGTCGCCCCTCGCCTGAGCCGATCCGGTCCCAGCCCAGACCGGCCAGCGCCGAGGAACCAATGGAGGCGACAATCAGGAGCTTGAACGGGAACCGGAAGAGTCGAAGTCCCGGCAGGACGGTGGTGAGAAGTCCGTAAAAGCTATCGTCACCCGTGGTGACGGTCCATTCCTCGGTCCAGCTCGACGGACCCGCGAAACGGCCGAGAGCCGCCCAGAACCCAAGAATCCAGAGAGCGGTCATCCAGGCCCGCCAGGCAGGTCCACCGCGGAACCCCGAGGCACCCAGGGCCAGGAGCATCGCCGAGGCCCCGAAGTCAAGGGTCAACGGCGAGGGCCGATGCGAACCCCTCGGCGGGAGGATCGGCATCCAGTATTCGTGGCCGCGAGTGAACGTCCCAAAGACCTTCGGCCAGAGGCATTCGGCCATCCTGTACGGGAGCAGGCTGGAATCGTAAAGGAGGTCTGGCCCCGACCGATCGACTCGTACACTCTCGGCGATGTTCTCCGCCACAGGAAGGACCTGCACGGCCGAAATCAGGATGGCGAGGATTCCAGCGCCAGCCAGCCCCAATGGCCCCTTCAACGACCGAGTTCCGGACCTTCGGAGCGCGAGCCCGGCCAGTCCGATCGCCCAGGCCAAAACGATCGCAAATTGCCCCCACCGGCCGCCGTGAATCCAACGAGCAAGACCCGGCCCGACCCAGGTCCAGGCGATCGCGATCGCCGCGATCCCGACCAGCCACCGACGGGGCCTCGAAAAAAATCCAGCCAGCCCGGCGGCGTAGCCAAAGGCGGCAAGCATCGTGAGATAGGCCGCCTCGGGGTCCCCTCCGAGCACCTGCATCGCGAGAACCACGGCCAGCCCGATCGGGGCCATCGGACGTCTCAAACGCAACCATCGATCGACCGTCAGCAGTCCGATCGGCATCCACGAGGCACTGACCAGATAAATGATGTTAAAATAATCCGAGAAAACCGGACCGCCGAAGGCATACGAGAGCCCGGCCATCGCCGCCCCGACGCGGCTGGCTCCCCACGACCGTAACAGCCACCACATTCCCCAGAACGCCAGCAACTCATGGCCGACGGTGTAGATCCGGATGCCCCAGGCATAAGGGAGCAGGGCGAAGACCAGCTTGCCCGGGTAAAGTACGGCCGCCATCGGACTCCCAAGGATCGGCGATCCGCCGCTGGAACCCGGCTCCCAGAGCGGGAGCCGGCCAGCCGACCACTCCTGTTGCACCCGCCAGTGAAGCGGATAATAGAAATGAGCAGAGTCACGAAATGCGTACTGCATCCCACCGAACAGCACCGCCCCGTGGCAGGCGAGGATGACCACCACCAGCCCGACCAGCGCGGCCATCCCCGCCGGGTCAACGGCCCTCAGCCGCCATCGCCCGATCGATCCGATCCACATCGGCAAAAATCCCCGCATTCTCAGATTCAAAGTAGAACCATAATATCCAATAAACTTTTAATTAAACATTAAAAAAAGTGAAATGCTTTTCTATTAAAGCCAAATTGCCGGAATATCTCCTCGCTACCTCGATCCGGCCGGCATCGCCGTCAGGGACTCGGCGATTTGTTCAAAGACCGGGCCCCACTCGCCGGGCGTCTTCTGGCGGAAGAGTTTCATGCTCCGATACCAGGGGCAATCGTCGCAGTCGACCAACCACCGCCAATCCGCCGGACGTCCGAGGGCGACCCAGACGGGCGTCCCGAGGGCGCCGGCGAGGTGCGCGAGGGCGGTGTCGGAGGTGATGACCAGGTCGAGAAGGCGGACAACCGCGGCGGTTTCGAGCCAGTCGCCCGAATCGTACGACGGGCCCAGGTCGATCGTCGGGAAGCCGGCCGAGGCCCGCTGAGCGACGGCCGGGCCCTTCTGGAGTGAAACCAGCGAGACCCCCTCGACGCTGGCGAGCGGTCGCATCTCGGCCAGTCGGAACGATCGGCAGGCGTCGAGAGGAAAGTCGGGATTTCCCTGCCAGGCGATTCCGACCCTGAGCCCCGGGACCGTCCCGACGACCGGCCGCCACCGATCGATCGCGGAGGAATCGGCTCGCAAGTATGGCTCACACGTCATCGTTTCGAGCGTCGGCCGGAAGACCGCGGCCAGGTCCATCGGCACGACCTGAGCGGCGAAGGCCGGGAGGCGATCGCGGGCGGTCTCGACCCGGTCAACGCCGGGGACGCAAGCGACCAACCGGGCCAGCGACGGCGGGACCATCGCGACGATCGAGCCGACGCGACGCCTGGCCTCGGCGGCGAACCGGATCCCCTGGATGCAGTCCCCCTGCCCTTCTTCCTGGCCGTTGATCAGAAGAGAGCCGGCCATCGATTCACCGCGCCACCGGGGAACGCCCGAGATCTCTCGGGCGCGGGCGGCCGGGTTGCCGAGAACGGGGTCGAAGTGGTCCCAACCCTGAGCGTAGTCTCCGAGCGTCAACCGGGCGAGGCTCCGGAGGCCGAGGGTCCGCGCGTTGCTCGGTTCGAGCGGGACGGCCTCCTCCAGCGCGGAGAGGGCGTCCGCTGGCCGATCGGCGAGGGCCAGAACGGCGGCCAGGTTCTGGTGAAGTCCGACGGCGCGGGACTCGATCCGAAGGGCGTTTCGAAGGAGGTCGATCGCCTCGGAGAGCTGGGCGAGATCACTCTCTAGCGCGCCGGCGCGGCCCAGCGTCATCGCGAGGTTGTTAAGAGCGATCGGGTTACCCGGCAGGAGCACCATGGCGGCCCGGAACTCCTGGATCGCCTCGCGGAACCGCCCCTCGCCCGCGAGGGCAGCGCCACGGGCGGAATGGGCGTTGGCCCGCACTCCGGGATCATCGATCGGAGGCACAGACGGGCGCGATCCCGCCGCTTCGCTCATCGGATCGATCTCCCGGGACCGGCCGGCCTGGTGGGGAAGGGAATCACAGCATCCCTCGCCCATGGAGGACTGGCCACCTTACATCAAGATCGGCCCTGCAACAATCGCCGGTCCCGGAGGCGCTCTCCCTTCAGAGCCGCCTGACCGCATGATCCGAGGCGATGTTGTTAGTCGGTCGAACCGGCCGACGTCGCCAGGATTTCCATCGCAGCATTCCGGCCGTTGATCGCGATCACGCTCCCACCAGGATGTGTCGCGGCGCCACAGAGATAGACGCCTGGCATCGGCGTCGTCGGGGTCAGGCGACGATCCCACATATACTCAGGCAGGCATTCGCCCTGAAAGATGTGTCCGCCGACCAGGCCGACCTCCCGCTCGATGTCGGGAGGTCCCAGAACCTCGGCGTCGATCACTGCGCCCGGGATGTTCTCACAGAATCGGCCGATCGAGCCGAGGGCCAGGGCGCGCACCTCCTCGCGGCGCGAATCCCAGTTGCCGTCGGCGAATGTGTGTGGGACGTACTGGGCGAAGACGCTCATCGTGTGCAGGCCCTTCGGCGCCACGGTCGGATCATGCGCCGTCTGGAAGTAAAGCTCGGTCCAGAGCCGGTCGGGAAGCTCGCCCGAGCGGGCTCGATCGTAGCCTGCCTTCCATTCCGCCTTCGTGAGCGGCGTGTTGATCTGGCCGAGGTGGTGGGGCATCGACGTTCCCGGCCGGGCCAGAAAGCTCGGCAGCTCGCGCAGTGCGACGTTCAGCTTGACCGTGCATCCGACCTGCGGAATCGACTCCACCTGAGCCCGCCAGCCGGGATCGGCCGCCTCGCCGAGCAGTCGCAGTGTCGTTCGTGGGTCGGCGTTTGAGACCAAACAGGCCGCGCTGATCCGCTCGCCCCCCTCCAGCTCGACCCCCTCGCCCGGAACGATCCGCGCGACCGGCGCATCGGTCAGGATCACCGCGCCGGCATCTTGCGCGATATCGGCGAGCAGGAACGAGACCATCCCCATTCCGCCCTCCACATACCCCCACATTCCTGGCATCCCGCCCAGCCGACCCGACTGGTGATGGAAGTGGATTGAGGCCGTTCCAGGGTCGTGCGGGCTCGCATGGGTCCCGATCACCCCCTGGCCCAGGTAGGCCATCTGCAAGCGTTCGTCCTCGATGTAACGCTCGACGTACTCGACCATCGACCATTCAAAAAGAAGGTTCCTCGCCTCGGCATCGCCGGCCAGTCGTCGCTCGATCTCCAGACGCGATGGCGCCCGGCCGATCCAGAGGTCGCCTTCTCCCTCGGGGCGAAGGGCATCCCGAAGCCGTCGCTTGACGTCGCCGAACGCCCGCCAGCCGGCCAGCGAACCGGGCGCGAACCGGGCGATTTCTTCCTCACAGAGCCGATCGTCGTCCCAGAGCTGGATGCTGCTTCCGTCCTCGAACGGGACGAACAGGCCGGCCGTCGCGGGCGTCCACTTGAACCCGCGCTCCTCCATTTGCAGCTCCCGGATGACCATCGGGTGGAGCAATCCGACCAGGTACGCGCAGGGGGAGACCCAGGCGCCCGGCCAGACCTCTCGCATCGTGCAGGCCCCGCCAACCCTGGGCCGGGCCTCCAGCACCAGCACACTCCGCCCCGCCCGCGCCAGGTAGGCCGCGCACGTCAACCCGTTGTGACCGGCACCAATGACGATCGCGTCCCACCGCCTGGACGCCGCCTCGCGGAAGCTCATCGGCCGCCCCATCTGGCCTTTCGATGCCACGGCCGAACGCAGATCCTTCGCACCTGTCGCCATCGTCAGAATCCTTGCGTCTTACCGGCGTATGTGATCGGAAATACAGTAAGAATCGAGGTTTGGGTCGGCTCCCCTTGTGCCGAACAAACGATCATGGTATTCCAATGAGCAGAAGGAGCGCGAGTGCAGCAGCAGGGGGAGTCGGCCCGATCGGCCGATGACCGTGTTGTAAACTGGAGGAGGCGAGTGGGGCAACGGCCGGGCGGCTTCCGATCGGGAAAGGTGGCGAGCGATGATGGGGACCGAGCCGGTGGTCATCAAGCTTTCGGATCTGGTCAGCGACGAGGAGGCTGTCTGCTTTGCGGCCCTGGTGCGGAAGACGAAGGGGATGACCCGGTCGGGGCAGCCTTACATGCGATGCGTTTTCCGAGACAGCCGGTCGACGGTGGAGGCACCGCTCTGGTCGGATAATCGGTTCCTCGAAGAGGCGGAGCACTGGACCGAAGGGATGGCGTATCGTCTCCAGGTCCGGGGCAAGTTCGACGTTCGGTATGGAATGCAGGTCGAGATCCTGGGCATCCGACCGGCGACCGACGAGGACGCCGCGCATGGGTTTGTCTTCGCCGACCTGTACGAGAGCAGCCGTTATCCGGCCGACGATCTGCTGAGGAAGCTCCGCGATTTGATCGAGCGTTGCATCGATCAGCCGCACCTCAGGCGTCTGGTGGAAGACATTCTTGAGGAGAACCAGGCGCTCTTCAAGAAGATGCCGGCCGCGCAGGGGATGCATCACAGTTACACGGGCGGACTGATCGAGCATGTCTGGAGCATGACGCGGATCGCGAGTTTCCTGGCGGATCATTATGCGAAGTATTACGACCAGCTCGACCCGCCGCTGAATCGGGGGGTGGTGGTCGCGGCGACGGTTCTGCACGATATCGGCAAGCTCCGCGAGCTCGAGTATCACCCGGTCGAGACGAAGTACACGAAGGAAGGGCAGCTCATCGGTCATATCCTGATTGGCCGCGACATGATCCGTGAGGCGGCGGCCCGGATTGAGGGATTCCCGGCCGAGACCCTGATTCTGCTGGAGCATGCGGTTCTCTCGCACCACGGCAAGCGTGAGTACGGCTCGCCGATCCCTCCGCTGACGATGGAGGCGCTGCTGGTTTCGTACATCGATGACCTCGACGCCAAGATGAACTGCGTGGCACGCGAGCGAATGAGCTCGCAGACGGCCGACACCTTCACCGACCGAATCTACGCGCTGGAGAATCGTCGGTTCTACAAGGGGATTCCGGATGCGTCGGCCAATGGGTCGGCCGACTCCGTGGCGGGCTGAACTGAACGGATGGGCGGGGGCCTGGCGACGCTCCGGCGCGGCGGCTAGAATGACACGCGTGAAGGCGTCGCAATCGTTCGGCGTCGCCCTGGATCGATCGATGGGCCCCACCGAGAAGAGACCGATGAACCTGATTCGCAGATACGCCTGGGTTGTCGCCGTGGCTGGGATCGCCGCCGGCTGTGGCGAGGAGGAAGGGCAGGCACCCGCGCCGCTGGGCAATCCTACGACCGCCAGCCCGTCGCTGGCGCCCAAGAAGCCGATCATTCCGCCATCGAGCGTCGAGGAGAAGGCGCCGAAGGGCGAGCCCGGCAAGACGGAGGCTCCGACTGCCAAGGAATCATCGGCGAAGGCCCCCGAGCCCTCCAAGCCGGCCGAGGGCAAGAAGGGCGACGAGACCCCGAAGCTCGAGCCGCCCAAGGGCGGCGCCGCGTCGACCTCGAAGCTCGGCCCCGAGGAGATCGCCAATATCAAGGAACTTCCGCCGGCCGACCAGCAACTGGCGATGAAGCAGGTCTTCTGCCCGGTCTCGAGCGACAAGCTCGGCGAGATGGGCAAGCCGTTCAAGGTGACGGTCGAGGGCCGGACGGTTTACCTCTGCTGCGAAGGCTGCGAGGAGAAGATCAAGGCCGACCCCAAGAAGTATTTTGCCCTGCTCGACGCAAAGAACTCGGCCGCGAAGTGAGGGCGAATCGCCCTGTTCTTCCGCTCCATTTCTCCCCTGGCCTGGTAGGGCTGAGGTCTGGAAAGTCGTCACAGGCTGGGTTATAATCCTTCCTTTCACGAGCATGAGTCCGGAGGGGCCGCACGCGGTACGAGTGCGGCCTCCGTCGGCCAGTTCAGGATCGGCGTCTCTCCCGCGCTGATGCGAGATCGGTCTGTACCCGCCTCCTGACCCGTTGTGATTGGCCCATCGAGAGAGGGACGAGCCACACCGGAAATCGGGACGTCGCGGCGGACAAATCGTCTCGCGGGCCGCGCAACCCGCTTTCGCGATGACCTTGGGGCTGGTGTCCTCGTCCGTGATGGAACGGACCGGCGCGACTCCGAGGGATCGGCATCGGGGCATGGCCTCCCGATCGACCGACCCGATGTCCTCGTGCGTCTGGATCCCGGGCGTGCGCGGCCGTCGCGGCCGGCCGGCGTAATCATGCAGGTTCTCGAGTTCCCGCCCCGCCGCTCCCGGCCCGGTCCCCCGGGCATTCGGGGGACGTGGCGGTGTCCATCCCATCCTGATCTGTCTGATGGAGGTCGATCATGAGTGAATCCCGGGCCCTGGTAGGTGCCGTGAACGCAATCACAGCATGGCCGGTCAGTGGGCATCGTGCCCCGCGCAACCTGCCGATCCGCCAGCTTTTCGGCAAGAACGTCTTCTCCGATGAGGTGATGAAGGCACGTCTGCCCGAGAATGTGTACAAGGCGCTTCGGAACACGATCAAGAAGGGTGCGCCGCTGGATGCCTCGATCGCCGACGTCGTCGCCGCGACGATGCGCGAGTGGGCGATGGAGCACGGCGCGACGCATTATACTCACTGGTTCCAGCCGATGACCGGCCTGACGGCCGAGAAGCACGATTCGTTCCTCGCCCCGACCGAGTCGGGAACGGCGATCGCCGAGTTCAGCGGCAAGGAACTCGTGCGTGGCGAGCCGGACGCCTCGAGCTTCCCCTCGGGCGGCATCCGGAGCACGTTCGAGGCCCGCGGCTACACCGCCTGGGATCCGACCAGCCCGGCGTTCATCCTGGAGAATCCGAACGGAACGACGCTCTGCATCCCGACCGCCTTCTGCTCGTGGACCGGCGAGGCTCTCGACAAGAAGACCCCGCTGCTCCGATCGGTCGAGGCGCTCTCAAAGCAGGCCGTCCGGATCCTCAAGCTGTTCGGCTCGGAGGCCACCGGCGTGCAGACGACCGCCGGACCCGAGCAGGAATACTTCCTGATCGACAAGCATTTTTACTACGCCCGCCCCGACCTGATCAATGCCGGACGCACCCTCTTCGGCGCCAAGCCGCCGAAGGGCCAGGAGCTGGAAGACCACTACTTCGGCTCGATTCCCGAGCGGGTTCTTGCCTGCATGCTCGAGACCGAGACCGAGCTCTACAAGCTGGGCGTTCCGGTCAAGACACGGCACAACGAGGTCTCGCCGGCGCAGTATGAGATCGCCGTGACGTTCGAGAACGCCAACGTCGCCACCGACCACAACATGCTGGTCATGGAGACGATGAAGCGGGTTGCCGATCGCTACGGCCTGCAACTCCTGCTGCACGAGAAGCCGTTCGCGGGCGTCAACGGGTCGGGCAAACACCTCAACTGGTCGATGGCCGACGACCTGGGGAACAACCTGCTCAAGCCCGGCGAAACACCGCACGATAACGCACAGTTCCTTCTGTTCCTGGTCGCCGTGATCCGCGCTGTCTCTCGACACGGTGATCTGCTCCGCGTGGCCGTCGCCAGCGCCCACAACGACCACCGTCTGGGCGCCAACGAGGCTCCTCCGGCGATCATCTCGATCTTCCTGGGCGACATGCTCCAGGACATCGTCGAGCAGATCGAGAAGGGTGGCGCGAAGTCGGCGAAGACCGGCGGCGAACTGAAGATCGGCGTCTCGACCCTGCCGACCCTCCCCCGCGACGCGGGCGACCGCAACCGGACCAGCCCGTTTGCCTTCACCGGCAACAAGTTTGAGTTCCGGGCCGTCGGGTCGAGCCAGTCGGTGGCCGGGCCGATCGTCGTCCTGAACACGATCGTCGCCGAGAGCCTCGACGACATCGCCACCCAACTGGAATCGGCGGTCGCCAGCAAGAAGGACATCAACGCCGAGATTCAGACGCTTCTCCAGGCGATCGTCAAGGAGAGCAAGCACGTCATCTTCAACGGCGACAATTACAGTGACGCCTGGCACGCCGAGGCCGAGCGTCGAGGGCTCCCCAACCGCAAGACGACCATCGACAGTCTTCCCGACCTGGTCTCGTCGAAGGCGGTGGCGCTCTTCGGGAAGTACGGCATCTTCAACGAGCGCGAGCTGCATTCCCGGTACGAGATCTTCCTTGAGTCGTATCGCAAGACGATCAACATCGAGTCGCAGCTCACGATTCAGATCGCCAGCCGGATGATCCTGCCGGCGGCACTTCGGTATCAGTCCCAGGTCGCCGAGGCCGTCTCGCACCTCAAGGCGGCCGGTATGACCGTCCCGAAGACGCAGGCCGCACTCCTGACCGACCTGGTCCAGGCGATCGACGACCTTCAGGCCGCGACCGACAAGCTGACCGCCGCGGTCGAGGACCACAGCGAGGGCGACTCGCTCGCCCACGCCAAGCACGCCCGCGACGCGATCATCCCCGCGATGAACGCCGTTCGTGTCGCCGGCGACCGCCTGGAAGGGCTTGTCGCCGATGACCTCTGGCCGCTCCCGACCTACCAGGAAATGTTGTTCGTCAAGTAATCACGTTCGGACGCAGAGACGAGGACCTCGGGACCGGGCCATCGGCTCCGGCCCGGGGTCCTTCGCTTTCATCGGGAGATCGGTCGGCCTCGCGACCTCCTCAACGAGTGCCGGATCAGAACGAACCGGCCGATACGACCTCGCCGCCATTCCGGGTCGATATCGCCTGCCAGACGCCGGGCCTGGCGCCGGGAGCCATCGAGTAGATCAGGATGGTCGGGTTCTGCCGGAAGGCGGGAACGGCCCCAGTCGAAGGGTCGAAGGGGACGGACTGGATCGTCTCCCGGATGAACCGGACCGAGCCGTCGCAGAAGCCGACGTTGGCGCCGCCGGGATGGAAACTCCCCACGGTCTGAATCCAGAGCTCGT
>DAIDKV010000114.1 GCA_027449865.1 Planctomycetales bacterium | reverse complement strand
AAGAAATCGAGTGCCGTTCCGGGGACAGACTGTGAACTCATGGGAGACCTCGGCGCGAACGTGTAAGTTCTCATGGCACAAGAGCTTAGACGCCGAACGAGGTCTACTTATTCGATCCGGGCTGAATAATCCGGGCTAGAGTCCGGACCACGCTCTTGCAATGATCCCCTTTCTCTTTCTTGCGCCCGCGCGTCTTGCGGCGTCGCCAAAATCCCCGGCGACAGGACGGCCCATTTTCTCGTGTTTTTTGTTGCGATCGACTTCCTGCGTGTTTTAATACACTTCCCGGATCGTTCGACGCGATCCCGGAACAGAGACTCTCCCCCAGAGACCGACCTCGGATCGCGGATGGCGAGCCGATCGGTCGTCCCTCCGCGCCATCAGGATGCCGGCGCACGAACACCGACCGCTTTCGGGGTCCCTGGATGCTGCGCCCCGGCAGGCGCCAGGAGCCCGCATCATGTGGCCTTTCGTCATTTCGAATGTCCGTCGACCCGACTTTCGTCGACACCGGCCGGATGTCTCACCACTGGAAGACCGATGCCTGCTCTCCGTCACGTTGAGCGAGACGCCAACGGGGCTTCCCTACGTCGGGACGCCGGTCGTTCTCTCGGCGACCTCCGGTGGCCACGGCCACACGCCGGTCTACCAGTTTCGAGTCGGGCAGCCGGGCGGCCCCCTCCAGGTCGTCAGCGACTTCAGCCGGAGTGATTCCTTCACCTGGAACCCGATGCAGCAGGGAACCTACGTCATCCAGGTGGTCGTGAAGGGAAGCGACACCGCCGCGAGGAGCGAGACGGCGTCCTCAACCTACACAGCGCACTCTCGGGTGACAGGCAACACGGCGGTGGTGAGCCCCATGGCCAACCCGCTGGTGGCGCTTTATAGCGCTCCGCCGACGTCGGGAACCTCAATGTCTGTGCAGTTCGCGGCGTTATCCTCGAATCCGACGTGGCAGGAGACATCGCCGAAGGCGATCATCCCGGGCGAAAGCACGAACTTCATCGTGGCCGGGATGCTGCCCGATACGACATACCTGATGCGCGACGTTGTTAACAACGGTACAGTCTCGGCCCCGCTGGAGTTCACCACCGGAAGCCTTCCCGGGAACATGAAATTCCCGAGCTTCACGGTGGTTCAGCCGCCGGGCGCCGGGACCGATTTCAGCCAGGGCGTGATCTTCCACGCCGGGCTCGATACCAGCACGGTGAACACCGTGGCGACCAACCTGGCCGGCCAGATCGTCTGGTATTATGACCCGGTCGCAAACCACTTCTCCGGCTACGCGACGAACATCGAGCCAGGCGGGTCGGTGATGATCCTGGGCGGCTCGCCCGTTGGCAACACCGCGAGCTGGGACACACTCCGCCAGGTCGACCTGGCGGGAAACACCCTCCGCCAGACAAATATCCACGCCGTGAATGCCCAGCTTGTGGCGCTTCATCTGCCGCCGATCCTCTCGTTCAGCCACGAGGCGAAGCTCCTGCCCAACGGCGATACAGCCGTCCTCGCCGAGACCCGGAAGGTCGCCGAATACCGGGGCAAGCCCACCACATTCGTCGGCAACATGGTCCTCGTCCTCGACCCAAACTTCCAGGTAAGCTGGGCCTGGAACTCCTTCCACTGGCTCAGCACCAATCAGATCGGCAAGGTGCAGGGCACCCCGAAGAACTGGCTGCACGCCAACGCCGTGAGCTGGTCGCCCGAGGACAACAACCTGATCGTCTCCCTGCGCACGCCCTCGCTGGTTCTCAAGATCGACTACGCCAACGGCACCGGCAATGGCCACATCCTCTGGAAACTGGGCGCGCACGGAAATTTCCAGGCGATCGCCAACACCTCCAACCCGTGGTTCTCCGGCCAGCACGACGTCCGCTACATCAACAACAACACGCTGCTCGTCTTCGATGACGGGAACAACCGGCGGCAGACCGACCCCACGGCGAACAGCCGGGGCCAGGAATGGCTCCTCAACGAGCAGAACATGACCGCGACTCTCCTGGTGAACGCCCATCTGGGGAACTACTCGCCCTATCTCGGCAGCGTGGAGCGGCTCTCCAACGGCAACCTGGCGTTCACCTCCGGCGGCCTCGGAACACCGACCGATCAGGCCGGGCAGTCGATCGAGGTCCTCCCAAACGGCTCCCCGATCTACTCGCTTCAGATGAACCAGTACGAGTATCGGTCGTTCTTCGAAAACACCCTTTATGACGCCAGCTTGCTCAATTAATGGGATCGGTCCGCCCTCGGAGACTCTCCGGCTCCTCGTGAGGGCCAGGCTCGGACAGAGCCTCGCCCTCACGTGCCGAATGGTTTGCGTAGCCATTCACCGCCGAGGCTGCCCTTGCTGAGTTGCGCCGCGACGAGACACCTAGGCCAGCGACAGCGAGACGCTGCCGGTAATTCTCGGTCAGGCCGAATCGAACCTGCCCGCGGATCGGATCGAGACACTGGCCTACGACAAGGCAGCCGACAGCGACGGGGTCGGGGTCTGTACCACCCGGGATACGGTTGGCGACGGTGCCCCGGATCTACCGGATCTGTCTCAATGCCGCGACGGGAAGCCGTCCGGTTGCGTTTCGAGGGGTAGCCTGGCGGCCTCGGTCACCCGGTTGAAGAACAGGTTGTGGTTGACGTGGTAGATCAACTCAGCGATCTCGGAATCGCTGTAGTATTTCTTTAGGTCGTTGAAGTCGGCGTCATCGATCAGTGCCGGGTCCACCGTCAGCTTGCTCGCGAACGCGAAGGCCGCGCGTTCTCCGGGTGTGAACCGCGACGCATTCGCCTGGTCGATGGCGAAGATGGCGTCGTCATGCACGCCCATCGAGCGGAGCCGTTGGCATGCGTGGGCCAGGGCGTACCAGGCCCGGTCGGCACGAGCCGAGACCCAGGCGAGTTGGGCCTTGAGCCGTGCCGGAAGGGCACCCCTGGTCTCAGAAATCCGCAAGGTGGTGATCCGGGCCGGGCCGGCCTTGGGGAAGTGGGCCAGGAGGCGAACCCAGTTCGGCAGCGGCCGGTCGGACGGGAAGGTGCCCTCGGGCAGCAAGGCCCGCGCCGCCGACTCGTCCACGAGCGCAAACCTCGGCCGACGTTCGCGGCACTCGGCCCATTTCGCCGCGACGACCGAAGCGGGCTCAAGGGCCGGTCGGGGTGCCGGAACCGCTGGGCAACGCGCCCCGCGGCTTCCTGTCGGCGCTGGGCCGACTCTGGTAAAACTCTCCGCATACTTCGGCGAGGTGGGTCGGAGGAAGTCGCGGAATTCCTCCTGCGTCAACCGGAGCGGACCGGTCCACCGGTTCATGGCGTTGAATCCGGCCACGATCCCGATCATTTCGAGCACCTGCTCTTCGCTGAAATGCCGGCGCACCGCGGCGATGTCGTCATCGGTGATCGTCTGGGGGGCCACCGTGAATTTCCGGGCCAGGCTCAGGGCCGCGCGCTCCGCCAGGGTGAACTGGTCCCAGTCACCGTCCAGCGCCGCGATCCGGTCCTCGGAGACCCCGAAGGCGCTCAGTTGCGTCTCGTTATGCCCCATGCAGTAAATGCAGTTATTGCTCCGGGAGACCACCCAGAAGAGCATCGTTTTGAAAGCATAATCGAGGGTCATGTTGGGATCGGGGGCGATTCGGCGGGAGGGGTCGGCGTTGCTAATCGCGGGGGAAGCCGGCGCCTTCGGATCGCGCAGGGCCAGGATATCCTTTTCGAGCGTCCGGCCGTCCATCAGGAAGAAGAAGCCGCCGCGGAGCTCCGGGGGGAGCAGACCGCGCACTCGCCGCGTCCCGACGAAGGGGTTCTTATGCTGGCGGATTTCGGACAACTCCTCGGCATTCGGCGGCGGAGGCGTGAGTCGTGGGATATTCCGCTTGGATTCTTCAAGCATCGCCTTCATCTCAGGACGAGTTAGCGGCACCGGCACCGGAGCGGTCGCGGCTGCCCGGGCGCTGGAGGTGCTGAAGTACCACTCGCGGAAGACATTGTCACGCTCGAGACTGAGCTGGAAACCGTTCGAGATCCGGGTCATGTAGTGGCCTCGGCACGCGGCCGTCACGACCACGACCGCCCGATCGGGCCCGAAGTCACGCTCGATGCGGCGGATGTCGTCGTCCGAAATCGCCCAGGGGGTGCGCGTGAGCTTCCGGGCGAAGGCGTAGGCACGCTGCTCCTCGGCCGGGAAGCCCGACCAGTCGTTGCCGGCCAGCCGTCGGGTTCGGTCCGCAATCTCGGGCTTGCTGAGCCCGGCCAGGTCCAGGCCCATCTCGCAGTGGCCCATGCAATAGGGGCAATTCATGGCGCGGGTGGTGACCCAGAACAGGCTCTGCGCGAAGACACGATCCATCCTTTCGGACGTCTCGAGCGCGGAGGTCCGCAGATAGGTCTCCCAGGCCGCGGCCATCTCGGGCTGATGGCCCAGACAGACGAGGTTCCAGATGACGCGGTTCGGCGTCGTGAAGCCGGGCGGGAGCCCGCGCTCGACCTCCTCCCAGCTCGGGACGCGGACGCGCGTGAGCCGATTCCGCTGCGCCTCGAGCCTGGACTGGAGGTCGTCGTAGCTCAGCGAGGTCCAGTCGGGGGCGTCCTCGACGAGGTCCTTCCCCGCGGCCTTGACCGTCGCCGAGGCTGCGGACGACGGGGGCGGACCGGACGGCGGTCGCGTGACCAGCTCTCCGGGAGCGAAGGTGACATCGAGCGGCGGCAGCGGGCCGCCCGACTCGATCGGCGAGCCGAGGCAGAGCAAGAGGCGATCCTGGAAGTTGGCGTAGGCCATCGTCAGGACCATCGCCGCGGACGTCTTCTCGCCGAAGTGCCCGACCAGGGCCGCGAACTCGCCATCGGTCACTGATGCGGAATTGACCGTCATCTTTCGAGCGAACTCCAGCGCGGCCGCCTCGGCCGGCGATCGGCCTGAGAGATCACCGCGGCCAAGGGCGGCGATCGCCGCGTCGTCGAGGCCGGCCCGGCGGCCGTCGGCCAGGGCGTAGGCCTCGGCATAGGCACATCGATTCGCGTGCGCCGCAACCCATCGCATCTCGGCCCGGAGCCGGGGATCGATCGGGTTGCGCGCCCGGTGGATATAGTCGACCCGCAGGAGTGAGGCGGTCGTGCGCGGGATCGAGCCGGCCATCGCCCGGGCCCACGAGGGGAGCGGCCGATTCCCGCCCTGCTCGGTTGGCGGAAGCCGCCGCCAGCACTCCTCGGCGCCCAGAAGGGCGATCCGCGGCGCGGCCGCCCCCTGCTCTTCGGGCTCCGGGCCAGCCCGGCCGACAGCCGGGATCAGACCTGTCGCGATCACAAGGAACGCAAAGCGAATTGTTGTTCTCATGGTGAGCTTCTTTCAGTTTCAGAATTTGTCGATTTCTTCCGATACGATCGTTCAATAACTGTCAGCGCTGATGACCTCGCCGCCGTTGCGGGTGCCCAGCGCCTGCCAGGTCACCAGGCTGATCGAATTCTTGATGAACCGGACCGAGCCGTCGGAGAACGTGACGTTCACGCCGCCGGGATGGTTGCTGCTCGCCGAGAGGAGGATGCGCCAGTTGGCCGGGTACATGCACGACCGGCTATTGGGGACGGTGGCGTGCTTGTAGATCGTCTCGCAGTTGCTGGCGAAGGCCCAGGGCGCACCGTCGTTGCTGAGGTTCTGGTAGGAAAGGTTCGTGACGTTCAGCGCGTTGCAACCGGCGATCGCGTCGACGAATCCGGCTGGCGACGTCCCTGGACCATAATTGTCGGTCTTTGGGGTCGAGATGGCGCTGCTGAAATCGCCGATGACCCGCTCGGAGAGCGCGGCCGTGTTGCTGGTCCCATCAGTGACCGAGGCGATTGTGAAAGCCATATCCACGAAGAACATCCCGTTCGGTGGCGGGAAGCTGGTGTTGGCGCCAGGGACGTCGCTGGGGCCCCAGAGCCAGGGGAAATACGTTCCCTCGCTCACCGCGTAATTCGTCGCGGCCCAGCCCGAAGGGACCCGGTCCGTGGTATCGGACGGGCAGAGGAGGCTGGCCACCGAGACGCCGATCCCGGTCGTGTTGCTCGGATCCTTATTCGTGACGTTAAAATTGAATGTGCTGTATGTGACAGTTTGTTCCATGAACGGCATCAGTCGTACCAGTGCCGAATAACAATCGAGGCCGTAGGAGTACGAGCCGAAGACCGGGCCGTTGAAACGGTCCATGGGAAAGGTGCCGTTGACATCGTGATAGTTGTGCAGGGCGAGGCCCAGTTGTTTGAGGTTGTTGACGCACTGGGCCCGCCGGGCCGCCTCGCGGGCCGCCTGGACGGCTGGTAGTAGAAGCGCGATCAGGACCGCGATGATCGCGATCACGACGAGCAACTCGATGAGCGTAAATCCACGCCGAATGGGCTTTCTCATGATGAACTCCCGACGAGAGGAAGAAAGTAAGGGACGACCGCGGCCACCGAGTGTCGCGACGCGTGCAGCGATCCGGGGCGTCAGAATGGTCGGACGACGGTGAGGATCGGGTCAGTGCCGACGTTGTACTCGACCTTCTTACCTTGATCCTTGCCCTTGTTCCTGGGTCTGGGCCCCGCCTTCTCGCCCTCCAGCCAGAGGACGACCTGGAAACTCCGGTCGGCACCCGCGCCCCGGTCGTCGGGTGCGATCTCATACCTGACCAGCCGCACCCCATTGCGCCAGGCGTAGTCCGAAACCACGATGGGTGGGCTCTCGCCCTTGAGTGAATCGGCCGTCTTCCCTTCCTTCCAGGCCGAGAGAGCATGCTCGAGGGTCTGGCGGGCCACAGTGGGATCCGCGGGTCTCGGCGGTCCCGACCCGCAGCCAGCCGGTCCCCACATCGCGAGCGCCCCGGCGGCAAGGACCAGGACGTGTTTTCGACTCATGGCCTTCACCTGTTTCATCAAGAGGAACGTGCGCCATTTTCTGTTGCGTTTATGCAGTCATTCCGGCCAATCTCCGGCCCGCGCGGCGGCGGATTGGAGGACGGTCGCTCCGACAATCCGCCGGCCGTTCGGGATGGCCGTGAGGTCCAAACAGATCGGTCATTCCGGCTGCGGAACCGGTTTGCGGTCCAACCGCCGGAGGGACGTCGCGAGTTCGGTGACCTCAATGACCTGGTCGGCGTCGATGTCGCGGAAGACCTGCGTCGTCCCGCTCGTCGGCCAGTGCACTTCCAGGAGGGCCACCTTCTTCGCTCCGGCCAGGCCGATCTGCTGCTCCAGCGGGTTCGCGCCGAAGCTGCTGCCTGAGGAGACGTGGCGATGGACCGTGAGCGGATTCTCGCCCGCGGTGACAACCTTGATCCGCGCCCCGATCGCCGCCCGGTTCGTCCGCTTGCCCACCAGCTTGACGGTCAACCAGTGGTTCTTCTGGCCCGGGTTCTGGAAGAGGATGTTGTGGTACTTGTCGCCGTTGACGGCGCCACCGGTCTGGATGAAAAGGTCGGCGTCTCCGTCGCGGTCCCAGTCGCCGATGGCCACTCCATGACCCTTCTGAAGGTGGCCGGTGCCGGTGGTTCCGGTGATCTCGGCGAACCGCCGACCCCCCACGTTCTTGAGCATCCGGTTGGGGACAAGGGTGCCGAAGCTCGGCTCGCCCGTGCCCAGGTAGAAATCCAGGAAGCCATCGTTGTCGAGGTCGCCGAAGTTGCTGCCCATCGAGGCGAAGACGATGTCGAGACCAGACTCCCGGGTCTTGTCCTCGAAGCCCTTGCCGGCCAGGTTGCGGAAAAGCCGGTTGGACGCGGAAGAGTGAGGCTCGCCCATCATCCCCTTGATCACATCCGCGACGGTGCGCTCGTAGGAAGTCGCGAAGATGTCGAGCCATCCATCGTTGTCGTAGTCCCAGGACCAGCACGAAAAGCCGTGTGACGGGCCGTCGATCGCCATCGGGATGGTCGCGTCGCTAAATGTCCCATCGCCGTTGTTGCGATACAGCTCGCCGGACCCGCCCAGGTTATTGAGGAAAAGATCCGGATCATCATCGTTGTCAATGTCGATCCAGGTCGCCCCCTTGCAGAAGTGAGGAGGGCCTCCATCGTCCAGACCGGCGCGTCGGCCGACTTCCTCGAAGGTCCCATCCTTGCGGTTGTGGTAGAGGCGATTGGGTTGCCGCTCGCAGCAGACGAACAGGTCCAGCCAGCCGTCATTGTCGTAGTCGGCCCAGGCCGCCGAGTTGGAATTGACCGGGTCGAGCAAGCCAGCCTGCCGCGTGACGTCGGTGAAGGTCCCGTCGCCGTTGTTGCGCAGCAGACTGGGGCGGATGGCATGCGGAAGCCAGGCGCCACGGGCGATGTAGACGTCCATGTATCCGTCGTTGTTGTAATCCGTCTGGACGCAGTACAGACCACCAAGCTGGTCGGTCACTCCCGCCGATCGACTGCGATCCTCGAACGTCCCATCCCCCTTGTTTCGGTACATGGAAAGTGGCTCGGTCGGATCAAAACTGGTGACAGCGAGGTCGAGCAGGCCATCATTGTCGAAGTCCTCCATGATCACGCCCCCCGCCTGGTTGAACCGATTCACGCCGACGAGATGGCCGATGTCCCGGAACTTGCCAATGTTGAACTCCGAATTCCGAAATCGATCGATCGATATGAGATAACGCGAATCGACCTTGTCGGGGTGTTCGCCGAGCGTCATGTGGGCGAGGTTGAGCAGCCACCGAACCTCCAGATCACTCGGGAACTGGTCGAGGTACTCGGTGAAGTGCCGGATCGCGAGGCGGGAGCCGCTGGGGTTTGTGTGAATCGCGGACGGCGCGATCGGCAGGATGCAGGAGCTCTCGCCGCGGCACTCGACGCAGTTCTCATTCTCACCCCGCCGCAGCGCGGCCACGCCCTGAAAATAAATCAATGTGAACAGCGATTTCCGCGCCAGCGACGGGCTCGCCTCCACGAACGAACGCGCCTCGCTCAGTGCCTCGTAAGCTCGGCCCGCCTGCGCCTCGCTGTCGAGCAGCATGGCTTTGTACACCAACATGCTCAGATATCCATTTTTATCACCATTCTCCCGCGCTTTCCTTAGCGGATCCTCCAGCCCCCCGAGTACCTTCAGCGCGGGATGCTTCCAGAGTTCGGCGATGGACGCGAGGGGAGCGTCGGGTTCCCAGGGAGGGATCGAACTGACCACGGGTCCATAGCCGCTCGTGTCAATCCCGCCACGCGGCACGAAGTTGATCCGTCGGCCGTCCGAGAGGGCCCGGACGACCGGACGACCGGATGTGCCTCCCCAGGACCATTTTGGCTCGGACTCCGCCAGCCGGCCGGCCGGAGCGGGCCGGCCATGTCGAAAACTGGAGATCCCCAGAACGACAAGAATGGCGATGCCGAAGGTCCCGGTCACCGCCGACACCTCGAGAAGAGTCCGCTCGCGACGAGGCTTTGTATTCATAATTCCTTTCCTTATACAAGTCAATTCGGTGATGAAAGCAATGTGGATCCGTAATGGCCGATGACGGTCTCCGTCTCGGTCCGAATGGATGGCTGAAAGGTGAGGCGCTCCGCGCGTAGAGCGATCGGAACCGCGATCATGGAGCGATCGCGGTTGGGGGTCCGGTCACGGATGGCGAGGCGGCCTCGCGCGGCGGATATTCCGGCGGCAAGAAAGGAGGTCAGGCTTTCCAGCCTGACCCGCTCGAAAAGATCAGGCTGGAAAGCCTGACCTACTTGAGCTTCTTCTTTGCCGGCGTAATAGTCCCCGCCAGGCGGGGGGGCCGATGACCAGGGAGCGAACGCCGACCGCTCGGACGGGCCGAGGGTTCGTGGCATCGCGATCCGCACGATGGATCGAGCGATGGCGGACCCGCGTCCGAGTCACGATCAGTCCGACCCGGGCACCTGGGCCACGAACCGTGGCGGGACGGTCATGTTCAAGCGCGCGAATTCCGACGCGGCGGACGGAAGAGAGGGTCCAGATGTCGGGAGAGGGAGGGATTTCCCACCTGTTTGGCGCGGACGAATCTGGAAGAAGGATTGAGAGCCGGCACCGCCACGTGCCAGGCCCATTGCTCGGCGCGTAGCCGAAGCGACCCGGCCGGAATGGCCGGCACGCCGGAGCCGCCGTTACACCAGGCGCCTCGGCATGGGCCGGGCGAGTGAGGATCGGGTTGCGGGAGCGAGGATGTCGCGCCTTCTCCTCGAAGGAGTGCCGCCTCATTCAGGATCGACGGGAGTAGGATCCGGTCGATCGGCGTGTGGCCCGGGTACGAGCAGCCGGCCCTCGCATCAACGGGCGCGAGCGCAACCCACGCCAGCAGCGCCGGCATCAAGCCGGCGAGCCTCGCGGCCCATCGTCTCAGGAGTGGTCGGTCGGTCGGTTCGGTCACGGCCCGATCGGACTCATCATGGGTCTGGGCTCGCCGTGAGGGGGAATTCCCACCCTGTCGATCATTGGCGAGCCCAGGACTGGCGCGGCCTGTTCCGTCGCGGCGGATTGGGGACGGACCCGCCCGGCGGCCTCTGGCATCGCGCGAGTTTCTCAATAGACGCACGAGTCGGCGATTCCGTAACAGGAAAAGGCGAAGGCTGCGGGAGGGGCTCAGTCTCTCGCGTCGGCCGGCTCGTCGGAGCGCAGGCGTTTGCGGAGCCGGCTGATTCGCATGCGCAGGGTAGCCGGCTCGATCCCCATCGCGGCGGCGATCTCGCGGATGAGATATCCCTCGCACCGCATGGCGACAATACGGCGATCCTCGGCCCCGAGCTTCCTGAGGAAGTGATCGACCAGGTCGTTGTATTCGGCCTCACGCAGGGGATCGCCCTGGCGGAGAGGCGCGACGCTCCTCCCTTGCGTCAGCCCGCCGGCTGTCGTGAGAGACTCGTCGTAGCGTGCCTGGCAGCGTCGGCGTCGCCATTGCTCGACGAATCGGTGCCGCAGCAGGGTCAGGGCGTAGGAGCGCAGGTGAGTGGGACTGGAGATCGCGATCTGCTTCTGCTTCAGGGCTCGAAGGAGTTGCAGATGGACCGATTGCACCAGATCCGTCGGGTCGATCCAGGATCGCAGATCGCGGCCGAGCAACGCCCGGGCGGTCCGATGGACATCAGGTTCATACAAGGCCATTAGCTCGGCCACGGCCCGCCGGTCATCCCGATACACCCGGGACATCAGATCGGCGAAGGCATCAACCGTCTCGTCCATAGAACTCCCTCATCCTCCTGCGAACCTGGCTTCGGCGGGGTCTCCGGCCGCCCGGTGCGCACCCCGATCCTTCCCGCACCACCACAGTCTTGCGGTGCATGACGGGCGGCCACGCCGACGTCGTGGGCGGTGACGCGGCGAGCGCCACCAGCCGTTTACCTCGGTCGATTGACACATGACCCGGGTCGCCGGCAGACGGACCGAATCCCCGAAGGCCGGTAGGGCCGAGGTCCGCAGTCTCACCGAAGGCCGGCCTGGGCCCCTCAAGCACCCCCTCAGTTCGCGCCTGGATTCGAGTCCGGCCGCACGGCGCGAGGCGAGGCGCCGGTTGGTTCACCGGCGTGGGTCGCGGCAGCCGCATCGACCCCGGCCGCTGGCTTCTTATGGAGTAGCAGGATGAGCGACTGTTCCAGCTCGGCCGGCTTGAACAGGTACGGGCCGCGCCCGCTCTTGAACGCCACCTTACCCTCGCGGTCGATGATGTAGAGGCGGCCGGGCATCCCGCTGTAGAGGTTGCCGGCCCGGTCGTCGATGGTATCCACCAGCATCGGGAAGGCCAGGTCCATCATCCGGGCGCAGGACCGCGCGACCCCAGCGCGCTCCTCATAAGTTCGGGGCTGGTGGGTCGCCACGCCGACCACGCCTGGGCGGTCGTTGTCGCTGGTCCGCCAACCGTTGGTCGGATGGGCCTCGCGGACATAGATCATCACGAAGGTCGCCCGGTCCTTGTAGCGGCGATAGAGCTTCTCGATGTTGCCGGTCTGGCTACGGAACGGGCCGCAGGTGGAGCTGCCGAACACCAGGACGACCGGCCTGGGGCCGATCAATTTCGAGAGGGTCATCTCGGCCTTGCCGTCACTGGACCTGAGGGTGAAATCGGGCGCGCGGTCGTCCAGCATTGGGCCGGGTTCGAGCGAGCCGATCTCGCGACGGAAAAGGCTGCGGACCAGAGTCGCCTTCGACGGTCGGCCCGACCCGGACCGGGGCGCCGGGGACGGATCGAACGCCTCCTGCAGGTCGGAGAGCGATAGGAAGCCCTGACCGCCGCTGTCCGTCGCACGAAAGAGGGCTTCGAACTCCTCGGGGGTGACCTTGCCGTTGCCATCGCGGTCGGCATGCGCGAAAAGTATCGACCCCGGCGAGGGAGCCAGTGCGCTCCCAGAGAAATCGAAGTCGGGCGCTGTCAAGGCACCGTCTCGATCGCGGTCAAGGCGTGAGAAGTCCGCGTCGCCGGCGCCCCATTCTTGCCGGGTCACGCGCCCGTCTCCGTCGCGGTCGTCGTCACGTCGCGTCGCATCCCAGCCGAAGCGGGTCTGCGTCCTGGCCGTGCGGAACCAGCCGAAATTCGGACCCATCGGCTCCTCTTCGAGGATGCCGGTGAGCATATCGACCCACTCGGGATGATTCGGCCACGACTGACGCAACGCCTGGGACACCTCCTCGGCCTCTCGCTGACGGGCCTCGACGGGCGAGGCTGGCTGTCTCCCGGGGTCATCGGCCGCGATCAGCGAAGCCGCGAGGCACGCCAGGGTCATTCGTATTGTCCGTTCCCAAAGTGAATCGGTCGTCATCTCGAGCAAACTCCTGTCGGATAGTTGATTGATGTGGAAGGGTGTCGTCTGGCCGTCGCTCACCGGTCTTCTCGGCGAGGGCGAAGAAGTCAACGATCCGGCGTGTCCGGGTGTCCCCCACCGGCATTGGGCCGGCTCAGTCTCCATTTGGAAATAGGGGATACTCGCCGAATTGAACACGTCGTCACGGTTGCATCAAAAGTGATCGCCCGGGCGCTGGGTCAGCATCGGCTGCCCAGCGCAGAGTCCGACCCGAAGCGCACACAGCCCAACAGGCCGGCGCGGCGGGGACCGATATCGATCGACAATCGATGCGTTCGGGCTGGCGCGCGGGGACCACTCGAGGCGAGTCTTGCCTGTCGTGCGGACATCTCGCCGTTAGGTCCGGGGCGATTAGCTCGTGGCTAAGCGCGCACTCACGACCGGGAACCCCGGGACGCTCGCAAGGGCCGCGGCACGGACCCACGGTCGGAACGTCGGGCTCGTCAGGATGAGCGCGCCGCCTGAGGAGAGCGAGGCGGGCGTTCGGGCACGGAAGTGAGATGGAGCGGATGCGGAGAATCCTCTGCGATCAGCCCACACAGCGGATCTGCGCTGGACCGCGGCGGCGGCGACGCGGCCAGGCACCCGTGCTCGCGGTTCGGGGAAGTCGACGGCATGGGATCATCCGGCAAGCCCCGCCTCCGCGAGCAGGACGGGCCGGAGCAAGGCTGGTCGCCATGCGGGCCCGGTGGAATCGGATCGGATTTGATCCCGTCGGAGTCTCTCAAGATCGTCAGTTCGAAGGGCGACCGGTCGGATCTCGTGGTCACACCATGGCCGCAGGTCGCCTCAGCAGATGGAGGCGCGAGCGCCAGGGTCGCGAGCACCAGGAATGCCCGGGCGATGTGGAGCTTCGCTCGGCCGCGGGAGCGGGAGATCATGTGAGAGCGATCAGCAGAAGGAACATGCGGTCGGGTACCCCCCGATAACTCTATCGCGAGGGCATCCGGAGTGCAAGTCAGGACCCCAGCCCTAAAGGGCGGGGCTTGCCAGTAGCCTCGGCCGGGTTCCGAGCCCGGCGTCAACGGCCCCGACATTAGGCATCCCGACGAATGCCCGGTCTCGGATGTTTCGGGCGGCATTCCCATCGGCCCCGCAACGGAACCCGCAATGACGGCACTCGAACTCATCCCTGGACTTCCCGTTCCGCTTCTCGCAATGCCCGCATTCCGAGGAGGCCCGGGACGTGTCGCGCGGATCGACCGGGATCACGGGGATACCCGCGAACGCCGCCTTGTAGGTCACGAACTGGCGAAGCTGGTGGAACGACCAGCCCTTGAGGCGGCTCCGGTCGGCCCGGCGAGCGGTTGTCCGGGACGCGATCCCTTCGAGGTCTTCGAGGGCGATCGCCTTGCCGGTGCCTTTGGCCTTGTCCACGAGCCGTTTGCTGATGACGTGGTTGGTGTCCTTCCGGAAGGCCGACTCCTTCATCCGGGTCCGCTTTAGCGGGGAGTTGCTTACTTAACGGGATCGTTCCGCCCTCGGAGACTCTCCGGTTCCTCGTGAGGGCAAGGCTCGGACAGAGCCTCGCCCTCACGGGCCAAGATACTGACCACACATTTCGATAAAACCCTCTGGACAAAACCTCAGGATCGGATATTACTCTCCAGAAGAGAAGCGCGCCCTGCCGGGTGGATGGTCCGCGGAGTCGCGGACCGATCGGGCTGGGCGCGAGGGCGAAAGTCCCTGGAGGGCCGAGGGATGAGCCGAGTCCGGGTTCTGGTCGGCACACGCAAGGGAGCCTTTGTGCTGACGTCCGATGGAAAGCGGAAGGACTGGCGGGTCGACGGGCCGTTCTTCTCGGGACTGCCGATCTACCACGTCAAGGGTTCGCCAGCCGATCCCGACCGCCTCTATGCCTCGCAGGCCGGCGACTGGTTCGGTCAGGTCGTCCATCGGTCCGACGATGGCGGCTCAACCTGGCGGCCGGTCGACAACGCTTTCCAGTACGAGGGGCCCATCGGCACCCATCAGTTCTACGACGGGACTCAGCGCCCCTGGGCGTTCAAGCGGATCTGGCACTTCGAGCCCTCGGCGACCGACCCCGATACCGTCTACGCCGGTGCCGAGGACGCCGCGCTGTTCCGGACGACCGACGGCGGGGCCTCCTGGCACGAACTTTCGGCCCTCCGCTGTCACGAGTCGGGCCCAAAGTGGATGCCGGGTGCCGGCGGGATGGGCCTGCATACCATTTTGATCGATCCGAGAGATCCCCGACGGATCTACATCGCCATCTCCGCCGCCGGCGTCTTCCGGACGGACGATGGCGGAGAATCCTGGCGGCCGGTCAATCGGGGCCTCACATCGAACTTCATGCCGAATCCCACCGCGGAGGTCGGCCACTGCGTCCACCGGATCACCATGCATCCCTCGCGCCCCGACGTCCTCTTCATGCAAAAGCACTGGGACGTCATGCGGACGGATGATGCCGGCGAGTCGTGGCAGGAGGTCAGTGGCAACCTTCCGACCGACTTCGGCTTCCCGATCAGCGTCCACGCCCACGAACCCGAGACCGTCTACGTCGTCCCGATCAAGAGCGACTCCGAACATTTCCCGATCGAAGGAAAGCTCCGCGTTTACCGGAGCAAGACCGGCGGCCACGAGTGGGAGCCGCTCACCGCCGGACTCCCGCAGGAACATTGCTACGTCAACGTCCTTCGCGAGGCGATGGACGTCGATTCGCTCGACGAATGCGGCGTCTACTTCGGAACGACCGGCGGCCAGGTCTACGCCTCGGCCGACTCGGGTGAGACCTGGTCGGCGATCGTTCGCGACCTTCCCGCCGTCCTCTCGGTGGAGGCGCAGACGCTCGCATGATCCGCGTCGTTTTGCCGTTTCATCTGCGAAATCTCGCCCGGGTCGAGGGCGAGGTCCGCGTTTGCGTCGCCGGCCCTCCGACCCTCGGCGCCGTGCTCGACGCCCTCGAAGCCTCTTATCCCACACTCCGCGGGACCATCCGCGATCACCAGACTCGAAGCCGACGCCCCTTCCTCCGCTTCTTCGCCTGTCAACAGGACCTTTCCTTCGAGACCATGGAAGCCAGACTCCCCGAGGCCGTGATCCGAGGAAAGGAGCCGTTGCTCGTTGTGGGAGCGATCGCCGGAGGATAGGCAATCCAGACAATTTGCGAAAGACACAGCAATGGCGTTGAGATGAAGTGTCGACCTTGTCAAGAAGCGGGGGAAAGCCCAGAATGACCCGGGTAGGGAAGGGGCAGTGGAGGTCGGACCGCGTCGCCGCCGCGAACGGATGCGGACGGGGCGGGCGCTCGGACCCGTGGTGGTTCTGAACGGAGTGAGCGGGTCATGGCGGTCGTCCCCCTGGAAGCCTCGTCGAAACCGACGGAGGCCCCCTCGACGCCGGTCACGCGGCTGGGGGAGCAGGTCTTCGATACGGTCGCCGAGGTTGGCGATGTCGCTCGGTTTTCGATCCTGACCATCGTCTGGATCTTCCGAAAGCGTCCGAGGTGGTCGGTCCTGGTCCCGATTTTTTATGCGATCGGGGTCAAGAGCGTCTCGGTGGTGGCGATCACCGGAACGTTCATTGGGATGGTGCTGGCCGTGCAGGCCTATCATCAGTTCGCGATGATGGGCCTGGCGACACGGCTCGGCTCGGTGATCAATATTTCGATCGTCCGGGAGTTGGGGCCGGTTCTGGCGGCCACGATGCTCGCCGGGCGGGTTGGGTCGAGCATGTCGGCCGAGCTGGGAACGATGCGCGTGACCGAGCAGATCGATGCTCTCTCAGCGCTCGGCACCAACCCGATCTATTACCTGGTCGTCCCTCGGTTCCTGGCCTGCCTGCTGCTGATCCCGCTTCTGACGTTGATGGGCGACTTCATGGGCGTCATCGGCGGGGCCGTGATCTCGACGCAGGTGCTGAACGTCGATTCCTTCGCCTACTGGAAGCACACCCGGGACTTCGTCGATAGCCTGGATATCTTCGCCGGAGTGTTCAAGAGTTATTTCTTCGGCGCGGCGATTGCCCTGATCAGTTGCCATCGAGGGTTTAACTCAAAGGCCGGCGCTGAGGGCGTGGGCCGAGCGGCGACCGAGGCGTTCGTCTTCTCGTTCATCGTGATCCTGTTCCTCGACTTTGTGCTGGGGCTGCTGTGGAACAGCATCTACAGCGCCATGTATCCCCAGTCCGAGGGCCTTCTATGAACCACGACGGCGCGGCCATGGTCGAGGGCGTTCGCAAGGAAGACGGCCTGATCGCGCTGCGCGGCGTGACGATGCGGTTTCGATACCAGACGGTGCTGAAGGAGATCGACCTGACGATCCGGCGCGGGCAGACGGTCTGCATCATCGGCGAGAGCGGGTGCGGCAAGACGGTGATGCTCAAGCTGATGATCGGGCTGCTTCACCCGACGAAAGGCCGGGTCGAGTTCGACGGGGCGGATGTGGCCTCGCTGAGCGGTCCGGACCTGGTGAAGATGCGGCTTCGGTTCGGGTTCCTGTTCCAGATGGCGGCCCTGTTCGACAGCCTCTCGGTCTTCGACAACGTGGCCTTCGGGCTAAGGGAGCATCGGGTCTGCGGCGAGCAGGAGGCGCATCGGATCGTTCTCGACCGGCTCAAGGAGGTGGGGCTGCCGGCGGGGGTGGAGTCGAAGAAGCCCGCGGAGTTATCCGGCGGCCAGCGCAAGCGGGTCGGCCTGGCGCGGGCCCTGGCGATCAACCCCGAGGTCATGCTCTACGACGAGCCGACGACCGGGCTCGACCCGATCATGAGCGACGTGATCAACGAGCTCATCTTGCAGACTCAGCAGACCAAGAAGACGACGGGCGTGGTGGTCACGCACGACATGAAGACGGTCACCAAGGTGGCCGATCGGGTCGTGATGCTTTACCCGCTGTCTCGGTTGGAGCCGGGGGAATCGCAGGTCCTCTACGACGGCCCGCCCGAGGGCCTGGAAGACTCGCCCGACCCGAGGGTCGGGCAGTTCGTCCGCGGCGAGGCCGGCGAGCGGCTCCGCGAGATGGCCCTCCAGCGTCATGGCAGTGGTCGATAGCCCAGCCCAGCCCATCCCCATTTCCGAATCGATCTGGGCCCCGGGCGGCCCGCCCCTGATCGGGCGGCCCGCGCCGTCGGCCGTTGACAGGTGAGGTGGATCAGGCCATGAACGAACGGGTCATGCAGTTCCGGATCGGCTTGTTCGTGATCGTCTCGGGCCTGGTCCTGACGATGATGGTGGTCTGGTTCGGCGAAACGCCCTCGCTCCTGCGCGACCAGGTCTATCTCAAGGTCCGATACTCCGAGGCCCCCGGAGTGCTCGAAGGCGTTCCCGTGCGCAAAAGCGGCATCCGGATCGGCGAGGTGGTCGCAATCACCTTCGACGAACGCCCCGGTCAGCCCGAGGGCGTGATCGTGACCCTCGCGCTGGAACGTCGGTATCCGATCCGCGCCGGCTCGGCCCCAAAACTCACCCGGTCGATTATCGGCGACGTCGCCATCGACATGGAGCCAGGCACCGGCGAGGAATTCCAGCCTACCGGAAAGACTCCCATGTCGGCGCCGGTCATCGAGGGATCCGTGGCGCCCGACCCCTCGAAGGCTCTGGCCGCCGCCACGAAGGCCTTTGAAAAGGCCGGCGACACTCTCGAATCGATCAACGCCGCCGCCGCCGGCCTCGCCAAGCTCACCAAGAGCGCCGACAAGCTGGATACCCTGCTGACGACCTGGCACGACACCGGCCAGAATGTCTCGAACGCGGCCCGAGGAATCAACCGGTTCATCGCCGAGAACGAGGGGAACTTCCAGCCGGCGCTGGCCGACCTCCGCTCGGTCGGCCAGAAGCTCAACTCAGCGCTTGACCCCGAGGCGGTGAAGAATCTTCGCGAGGGGATCAACCGGTTCTCCAACGCCGCGGCGCAGATCGACGCCGAGCTCGCGGCGCTCGACCCGGCGCTGAAGGAGATCGGATCGCCGACGAGCCGGCAGTCGCCCCGGACCGACATCGGTCAGGCGGTCCGCCGACTGAACATGGTCCTGGCCGATCTCTCGCTCCTGACGAGCAAACTCCGGACACCCAACGGAACGCTCAACTCCGAGGGGAGCCTTCAAAAGCTCCTGACTCGGACCGACCTTCACGACAACCTCAACGCGATGGCGCAGTCGGCCAACCAGGCGTTTCTCCAGCTCAAGGTGGTCCTCGGCACGCTCCGAACGTTTGCCGAGAAGGTCTCCAACGACCCGAGCGTGATGACCCGGGGCGCCTTCAACCGGCAGTGATCGCGAGACGCCCGAAATCGTGGTACGATCACCCCTCATAACGCCGAGAACCACCCGCGCACAGGAAGACGAGCGATGCCTGAGACCCTGGCTGACCGGCTGGCCGCGTTCGCGATCGCGACGCGATTCGAGGACCTTCCCAGGGGCGTGGTGGTCGAGGCTCGACGCCGACTCCTCGACTCGATCGGATGTGCGGCCGGTGCCCTGCACGAGCCGGCTCCTTCCATCGCGAGGAAGACCGCCGGTCGGACGCGAGGCAATCCCTCGATCCCGATGATCGGCGGTGGCGAGGCAGCGGCCGACTGGGCGGCCTTCGCCAATGGCGTCCATATCCGCTACCTCGACTGCAACGACACGTATCTCTCGCTCGAGCCCGCACACCCGAGCGACAACTGGGCGGCGATCCTCTCGGCCGGGACCATCGCCGGCGCCGGCGGCAAGGACTGGATCACCGCGGCGGCGGTCGCCTACGAGGCCCAGTGCCGCCTCTGCGACGCGGCGAGCATCCGGGCCCGTGGCTGGGACCACACGACCTACGGCTCGATCTCGGCCACGCTCGCCGCCGCGAAGCTGCTCGGCCTTTCGCACGAGCAGACCATTCACGCGATGGGAATCGCCGTGACGACGGGCACAGCGCTCCGGATCACTCGCGCGGGCGAGCTCTCGATGTGGAAGGGCTGCGCCTTCGGCTCAGCCTCGCGCAATGGCGTCTTCGCCGCGATGCTCGCCGCCGACGGAATGACCGGCCCCTCGCCCGTCTTCGAGGGCGAAATGGGCTTCTTCGAGCAGGTCTCCGGACCCTTCGAGCTGCCGAAGCTCGGCGGCCCGACCGCCGACGACTGGATGCTCCCCAAGACCTCGATCAAGTTCGTCCCGGCCGAGTATCACAGTCAGTCGGCCATCGCCGCGGCGTTCGAGCTGCGCCCGCAGGTCGGCGACCCGGCCCGGATCAAGTCGATCGAGATCGCCACGTTCCGCGTCGCCGTCGAGATCATCGCCAAGGACCCGGAGAAGTGGCGTCCCAAAACGCGAGAGACGGCCGACCATAGCCTTCCCTACTGCACCGCGGTGGCGATGGTCGACGGCCGGATCACCGCCGATCAATTCTCCGACGCCCGCCTCGCCGACCCCGCGCTGCTGGATCTCGTCGCGCGAACGACGGTGGTCGAGGACCCAAAGCTCACCGCCGGCTATCCCTCCGGAACGCCCAACCGCGTGACCGTCACGCTCGATGACGGCCGAACACTCGTCTCCGAGATCGCCTTCCCGCCCGGCCACGACAAGAACCCGCTCACCGACGATCAGCTCGCCGCCAAGTTCCACGGCCTGGTCGACCCGATCCTCGGCCGCAATCGCGCCGAGCAAATCATCGAGCGCGTCGCCGGCCTGGAAGACGACCCCGCGCCTCAGCAAACGCTCAAACTGCTGACGCTCTGAGTTGCCGTTGACAGGAACCGCCGATCGGCCATCATTCGCCGATCGGCGGGGCCCGCTTCGGGAGGGGCCGCGCGCTCCAGGGACGGGGACGTGGCATGCTCTTCAATTCGTACGCGTTCGCGATCTTCTTCGCCACGCTTTTCCCGGTCTACTGGACCCTCGCCCGGTGGCCCCGGGCGCAGAACGTCCTTCTGCTGGGCGTCTCGTATTACTTCTACTCGCGGTGGGATACCTGGTTCCTCGGGCTTCTCGTCTTCTCGACCGTGATGGACTACACCTGCGGCCTGCTCGTCGCGCGCGAGGAGGCGCGGGGGCGTCGCAAGGCGATCGTCGCGGTGAGCATGGTCCTGAACCTGGGGATGCTCGCGTTCTTCAAGTACTTCGACTTCTTCGCCCCGAGCCTGCGCTCCGCGCTCGCCTCGGCCGGACTACCGATCCCGGGGCCCTGGCTGGAATTCGCGATGCCGATCGGCATCTCGTTCTACACGTTCCAGTCGATGAGTTACGTGATCGACGTCTACCGGCGCGAGATTCCGCCGACCCGAAATTTCGTCCAGTTCGCGGCCTTTGTCTCGTTCTTCCCGCACCTGGTCGCCGGGCCGATCATGCGGCCGACAAACCTCCTTCCACAGATCCAGTCGCCCCGCCGGTTTGATTTGCAGCAGTTCTACCAGGGCTCGTACCTCGTCTTCTGGGGACTCATCCAGAAGGTGGTCATCGCCGATAATCTCGCCCCGATCGTCGACGACCTGTTCTTGCACCCCATGGCACTCCATGGCGGAAATGCGATCCTCGCCATCTACGCATTCGCATTCCAGATCTACGGCGATTTCGCGGGATATACCGATATCGCCCGCGGAATCTCGAAGTGTCTCGGCTTCGAGCTTGCTCTCAACTTTGACTTGCCCTACTTCGCCACCAGCCCGCGCGACTTCTGGAATCGATGGCATATCAGTTTGTCGAAATGGTTGCGTGATTATCTCTATATTAGCCTGGGCGGCAGCCGGGGTGGGAAGTGGCTCACGTACCGCAACCTCATCCTGACGATGGCGATCGGCGGTCTCTGGCACGGGCGTGAGTGGACGTTCTTCCTCTGGGGCCTGTATCACGGGTTATTACTGGTCGCCCATCGGCTGGCCTCGCCCTGGCTGGATCGGATCGACCCGGTTGACCCGGTCGATCGGGCCTGCTGGAAGGCGATTCGGATCGTCGCGACGTTCCACCTTGTCTGCTTCGGCTGGCTCCTGTTCCGGGCGCGATCGGTCGATCAGGTCGTCGCGATGCTCTCGGCGATCGTGATGCATCCGTCGATTCCGACCGCCGCGTACCTCGTTCCGGTACTCGTCGTGGTCGTTCCGCTGCTGGTGATCCAGCTTTTCCAGTACCTCGCCGATGATCTCGACGTCGTGGCGCGAACGCCCTGGTATGTCCGGAGCGCCTTCTACACGGCGGGATTCTATGCGATCGTGCTCGGAGGGAACTTCGGTGGGCAGCAGTTCATCTATTTTCAATTCTGATGCACTCGCCGGCTGGAGCCTGCTACAAAAGACCATACGAGTCCGCCGCGTGCATCGACTGCTGTAGGAGCCGGCTCCAGCCGGCGATCCGGCCGCAGTCGAGGGTGTCAC
>DAIDKV010000113.1 GCA_027449865.1 Planctomycetales bacterium | reverse complement strand
CCTGGGACATGATGGAGTTACCACACTTCATCAAGACCGGGAGTGCCCCAGGATGCGTATCCAGACGATCCTCAATCGCGTCGAGAAGTTCAAGTCCTTCGTCTACGGCGAGGCCCACATCGAGGATCAGGACGGCGGGCCGGCCCTGGTCGTTCGGATCCTGCCCCGCAAGAACAGCCTGCCGTACTGTTCCGGCTGCCTCCGGCGGGGTCGCCCTTACGACCTCCTTAAGGAGCGGCGATTCGAGTTCGTCCCACTCTGGGGAATCCTGGTGTTCCTGGTCTACCGGATGCGACGGGTGGATTGCCCCCGGTGCGGGGTCACGGTGGAGATGGTGCCGTGGGGCGATGGCAAGAATCAACTGACGACGACCTATCGCTGGTTCCTGGCGAGCTGGGCCAGGCGCCTGAGTTGGGGCGAGGTCGGGTCGATCTTCCGGACCTCCTGGGACAGCGTCAGCCGGGCGGTGGAGTACGCTGTCGAGTGGGGGCTGGCCCACCGCGATCTGAGCCAGGTCAAGGCGGTCGGGATCGACGAGGTCGCCTGGCAACGCGGGCATACCTACATGACGCTGCTCTACGACATCGGCGCGGGGACGAAGCGACTCCTGGCCGTGGCCGAGCACCGGACCGAGACGAGCCTGCGATCGTGCCTGGACGGGTTGGGCCGCGAGTTCTGCCCGAGGATCGAGTTCGTCTGTAGTGATATGTGGCAGCCCTATTTGAAGGTGATCGGGGAGCGGATGGGACAAGCGATCCACGTCCTCGATCGGTTCCACATCATGAAGCAGTTCGGCAAGGCCCTGGACGAGATCCGAGCCGAGGAGACGAAGCGACTGAAGCGGGACGGCTACGAGCCGGTGCTCAAGAAGTCGAGGTGGTGCCTGCTGAAGCGGCCGGAGAACCTGACCGAGAAGCAGACGGTGAGGCTGGCGGAGGTGCTCAAGTACAACTTGAGGACGGTGCGGGCGTACCTGCTGCGGGAGGATTTCCAGCGATTCTGGGAGTACAGCCGCCCGTCGTGGGCGGAGAAGTTCCTCGACGAGTGGACGCGGCAAGTGATGCGATCGCGGCTGGAGCCGATGAAGAAGGTGGCGCGGACGATCCGGGGTCATCAGCCGTTGATCCTGAACTGGTTCCGGGCCAAGGGCGAGATGTCGTCGGGTGCAGTGGAGGGTCTGAACAACAAGGTGAAATTGGTGACGAGAAAGTCGTACGGCTTCCGGACGGCCAAGGTGGCGAGATTGGCTCTGTTGCACAATCTCGGACGGCTGCCAGAGCCGGAACGCACCCACAAATTCTGCTGAGGAGCCGGAAAAAGGATCGCAGCGTCTGAATGATTGCCCGAGATCGCATCGGTTGGAGGCAGGTCCACGATGTTGAGTTCGGCGCGCAAGCGTGCAAGGTGTAACTAATACGAATCGCTCATAACCATCTCGCCGCCGGAACGGGTCGAGAGGGCCTGCCAGACGCCGGAGGGTGGTAGGTTGACCCACGCCCCTTGCCCATTCCGGGAGGCGCCCGCGGGATTGCCGGAGACCGGCTGGTACGGCCATGTCTGGATCGTGTCCTTGACGAACCGGACCGACCCGTCGCCCATCAGGACGTTGAGCCCGCCGGGGTGCATGCTCGATGCTGAGTTGGCCCAGGCCGTCATCGATGCCATCGTGACCTTGTCGAAGGCATTCGGCGGGTAGAGCGTCGTGACCAGCGTATCGCCCCAGTTACCGGTGATCCACCAGCCATGCTGGGCGGCAAACCGGGGATTGAGGGCGTTCAACTGCTGGAGGATCGTCGTCGCCTTCTCGGCCATGAAAATCGTGTTGCTCAGCCCGTCGGTGACGGAGGCCAGGCGAACCGGCGAGATGTCGTTGAAAACGCCGTTGCACTGCGCGATCAGAGATGGTGCCACCTTGCAGCCCGTGCTGAGGAGCGGCTGGGCCAGGACGGGTGTCGATCCGATCATGCCCGCGTAGCTTGTGAAGCCCATGAGCGCCGGGTCAGTCACACCGTACTTCCGCAGGGAGCCCGGGACGAGGTTGCTCGGCGAGACCGCTATCGGATCGCTCGGACAAGCCAAGGTGGAAATCGTGATCGCGTGAATTGTGCTGTTCTCGGAGCCGATGATCGCGAGATCCTGGTTGATCGCGTTGTAGAGGTTCGACTGCTCCATGAACGCCAGCACGGAGACCTCCAGGCTCTTGTCGACGATGGTTGATGTGCAGGGCGGCTTCGAGCCCGAATAGCGCCGATCGTAGGACTTCATCCGGCCTGGAGGGAGCGAATCGAAGGCACCGTGATAGCTCTGGAGGGCCAGGCCGAATTGCTTGAGGCTATTAGTACACCGGGCTCGGCGGGCCGCTTCGCGAGCGGACTGGACGGCGGGGAGTAGCATAGCGATCAAGAGAGACATGATCGAGATCGAGACCAGGGCTTCGATCAGGGTGAAGGCCCTAATCAAATCCATATGTGTATTATATTTTATATCATTATGTATATGTTCTTGATGGGCTTGGACTGGCGCCCGGCCGCAAGATCGATCGTTATTAATGCAGGTAAATATCTCACGCGGATCAGGCTTTCTGGCGTCCCCGCCCGCGAGAATTGGTACTCTTCGCTCGACACCACCGAAGCCAATTCGCCGTGGCCTTCCCGTGGGCAGGTCCCTCATGGTCGTTCTCGGCATCCGACGGGCGGTTACGTCGGGGATGACCGGCCATCCCCGCTTCCTGATCGGAATCGCCAAGAAGCTGCGGGATATGGTCGTGTGCATGCGATTCGTACGCCTGTGAAGTGAGGCGAGGAGTGCCGCAATATCGACACCTATTGCCGTGGCGTTGCGTCCCCGTTCTTCACGCCTCCGCCATCCAAGCCCTCGGATGCCTTGCTCGTGCGGGAGGATGCCGCCTTGAATGCTATCGCCGCGGCGAGCGCCAGCAGCGCCAGACCGAATAACCAAAAGGCCGCACCGCCGGATAGGGCCCTCTGGGGCCGTTGGGAGACGGATTCGGGAATGCCGAAGGCGGACAGAGTGAAATCCTTCTCTTTGACGCGATCCGAGAACCCGAAATCCTGAAAATCATAGGAATCTGTTCTAATAACGTTGTTTTCCGGCATCGACAGGGTCTGTGCCAGCACTGTCTTGGGTACAGGCGAACCGTCGGACGATGCCCTGTAGCTGATGCTGCCCCGGAACCGGCGAAGGATGCCTTTCTTCGGCTGGCACTCGTATCCATAAATTACCCATTGCTCATCAGGAGACACGACGAAGGAGCCCTCGTATCCGCCGATGTCGATGGCTCCCTTCCTCGGCCGAATCTGAGGGTCGGCCGGCAAATCGAAGGCGATTTCGAGGAGGTTCTTATCGCCCCGGACGACGGGCCTCACGGACCGAACCGAAAAACGCGGCGAAGAGAACATTTTCATGCTGGAGGGGCGGATCAGATAGGGTGCTTCCAGGAGCGGCCCAAGGCGTCTATATGCCGCCGTCCTGTCGGGCCCGTGGTGTAGTGCCTCGACGGAGTAATCATTGCGATCCTCTGCCTTCTTCAGGGAAAACGAGTATTCCGTGTTAAATCCCATCGCGCGATATAATGCCCGTCCTTTCACATCCGCCACCGATGTTATTACGGCCATTTCGGGTAATTTACATTTAAAACTATAAGTTACATCCGAATGCTTGGCTGTTCCGGTCGCCATCTCGTCCGTCACGCACCTGACCTTGCCCTCGGCAACCGCCATTCGCTTCTCCCAAGCTTGGAGAGCGAGAGGGAACTCGGATAAGAACCTCTTCTCAAGGGAACCATCCCCTTCTTGTCCCCATGCCACGCCGACGAGAAAGGCTCCCACTATCCCTGTCATGATCGACTTCATGAGATGATTCTCCCCACGATACCACGGGATACATCCGATGCTTGAGAGCAGGGCATTCGTCCACGATCGAACGGGGTCAGATCTTTCTGGGGTGGGGTGTGGCGGAGTTATGTGGCAACCGGTGTGCAAGGGTAATCAGGACAGGGATCATCGTTGACACAATCGCAGGATATCGGGCCTCCAAAATCCGAATAGCAGGGGCAGCAACAGCATTCACAATTGTTATTCCCGGGACAAGCTCCGTCTCCCTGGATCGGATTGCAGTCGTTGGTACAGGCCCCAAGCAGTGGCTCGTCCGCCAACATGGGTGTCCCTAATACCGCCAAGGCGAGCATCAAAAATGTCACAAACACAGCCAAGAAAGTTCTGGACGCGAACACCAGAACTCGACGCATTGGATACCCCGCTTGAACTTGGATGAAACAAGGAAGACAGATTGAACGACACCGGATCCTACCCCGACCGCCGCGAATGCGCTCGGGCAACAGAGGCCTCCGTCACGGATTGACTACCCGACACGAGACCTTTACCCCGAGGCTCGGAGCGGTCGGATCGTCGGTATGGTAAACGGCCGTTTGATTGACTGTTCCCGAGGCCGCCTGCCCGAGGTGGAGTGTCAGGCGAAGTTCCTTGATTCCCTTGGGCGGGACCGTTGCGGGAAGATTGTCGGTAGCGACACAACTGCAAGATGTCGTCACGCCGAAGATGCGGATGGGATGGTCGGAAAGGTTGTGGGCCAGGAACGCCGCGTCGCGAGACTCTCCGGGCTTCCCGTCGGCGAGGCGAACCTCAGGATCATCAATGATGAGCCGCAGGCCGCTCGCGAAAAGCCAGGCATGCCGCAACGACCCGAACTCTCCGATCGACCACGAAAGGACAAGGACGACGACGAGTGAGATCCCGCAAAAGCCCGGGACGATTCGCTCCCAGACGACCCCTCTCACTGGGCTGGGCTGGGCTGGGCGATGAAGTTTCGGATTGGCTCATCATGCCTCCGCAATTAAATCGGAGTAAGACCTACGATGACTGTAAGTGCGCAATGCGCCATTGTCAAGGGCTTCCACTTTCGAAATACTCGAAAAAAAGTTACTCTGATCGCAGGGCCTCAATCGGATCGAGCCGCGAGGCTTTCCACGCGGGATAATAGCCGAAAATGATGCCGACCGTCGCCGAGATCGAGACCGAAGCCACGATCGCCACAATGGAAGGCTCGGTCGGCCATCGGGCGAGTATCCGGACCAGGACCGAGGCAGTCCGACCCAGGGCGATCCCGACGGCGCCCCCCATCAGGCAGAGGACGACCGCCTCGACGAGAAACTGGCGGAGGATGTCGCTGGACCGGGCGCCGACGGCCATCCGCAGGCCGATCTCGCGGTATCGTTCGGTGACGGTCACCAGCATGATGTTCATGATCCCGATCCCGCCGACCACGAGCGCGATCATCGCGACGCAGAGCAAAAGCCCGGCGACCAGCCCGACGGTCCCCTTGACGGCCTGGACGACCTGGGTGAAGTCGCGAACGGCGAAGTCGTCGGGCTGGCCGGACTTGATCCCGTGTCGTTGCCTGAGGACGCGTGTGATCTCGGCCATTGCCTCGGGGATCTCGTCGGTCGAGACCGATCGGACGAGGATCGAGTCGACGTTCGATAAACGATGGAGCCGGGGCGTCGCGAGGCTTTGTGTGGGCGAGGGCGTCGGATACGTCTCGTGATGGCCGCCGGGATAGCGCCTACCGTCGGAGTCGAGCGAACTCGGTACGGACGAGGCCGCCGTGGCCTCGCCCGACCCGCCCGAACTGATCCGAAACTTGATCGTGGTCCAGGGGGCGATGACAAGGTCGTCCTGATCCTGGCCAATGATATCGGCTCCCTTCCGGCTCAGGACGCCGAGCACTCGCAAGGGGACATCGTTGGCGTAGACTTCCTTGCCGACAGGCGAGCCCTCGCCAAAGAGCTCGCGGGCGACCGTCTGGCCGAGCAGACAGACCATCGCCACATCGCGGACGTCGCGATCACTGAACGGCTGACCTTCCTCCAGATCCTCCCACTCGCGGACCCGAAGGTAGCCCGGGTTTGTGCCCACAAACGTGCTGGGGACCCAGTTTCGATTGCCGTAGACGAGTTGACGACGAGTGAAGACCAGCGGTGAGAGGCTATCGACACTTGGGCATTCGTGCTGGATCGCCTCGGCGTCCTCGGGCGTCAGCGTCTTGATACTCCCGCTCCCGAGGCTAACTCCATTCCGTGAGGCCGCGCCGGCCTGAATGACGATGTTATCCACGCCGGTTTTCGTGAGCAGGACTCGTATCGCTGACCAGGCGCCGGTGCCGATCTCAGCGATCGCCAGGAGCGAGCCGACGCCGATGATGATTCCCAGCGTCGTCAGCGCCGATCGGAGCGCGTTCCGGCGGAGCGAGCGGAAAGCCGTCGAGGATGTACGGACAAGGAACCGGGCGTCATCGCGAAGCGACCGTCGGCGCACGGGCTGGACCAGGGGCGGTTGGTCGGTCGTCGGGGCAATCTCGGCTCCTTCCGACTCCGTGCGCTCGTCGTGGTGGATCAGGCCGTCCCGGATCCGGACGATCCGGTCGGCGTGCGAGGCGACGTGCGCGTCGTGAGTGACCAGGACGATCGTCAGGCCGTCCTCGCGGTTGAGCTGGCGGAAGAGGGCGAGGATCTCCTCGCCGGTCCGGGAGTCGAGGTTTCCGGTCGGCTCGTCGGCGATCAGGAGCGAACACTGGTTGATCAGCGCCCGGGCGATCGCGACCCGTTGCTGCTCGCCGCCGGAAAGCCGAGAGGGCTCGTGGTCGAGCCGATCTCCAAGACCGACCCGCCGCAAAAGCGCGATCGCCCGCTCCCGAGCCGAGCGCTCCGACGACTCGTGCGCCCCGTAGGCAAAGGGCATCATCACGTTCTCAAGAGCCGTGAGCCGCGGAAGCAGATTAAAGCTCTGAAAGACAAAGCCGATCCGATGACTGCGAAGCCGGGCTCGCTCCGACTCCGGAAGACCGGCGACGTCACGGCCGTCCATCTCCTGCCGGCCAGAAGTCGGCCGATCCAGGAACCCAAGCAGGTTGATCAGCGTCGTCTTTCCCGATCCCGATTGCCCCATCAATGCGACCATCTCACCAGGCGAGATCGCCAGCGAAACCCCGCGCAGGACGGGGACCTCGATCGCCCCGCGTCGATAAGTCTTATGGATGTCCTGGAGTCGGATGAAGTCCACGGAGTCGCCTCCCGGTGTGGTCGGTCGCGTTCTCAGGCCGGCGTCCGTGCCCTGATCGTCCGCATCAAAATTACCAGAGCTCAGACGACCGGTGCATCCCCGAGAACCCCATCGATCAGGACAGGTCGCCCTGCCGGCAGCAATGGAACGACCGTCAAGAACCGTTGTCGACCGGTTTTCCCGGATATTCTGAGTCTGACGACAGAAACGATGGGGATGATTCCACGGCACCTCGATGGGTTCGTTCGCGCGAATTCGAGGTCGAAGATGCCGGAGTTTGGGTTCGTTCGCGCGGATTCGCGGTCGAGGCCGCCGGTGTTCAGGTTCGTTCGTGCAAGATGAGACGCCCTCATTCGGGATCGCTGGCGACATTGGGCGGCCTGGGCCCGGCCTGTTTGCTCTCTTTGGGTCTACATGTCAGGCCATAAAACGCGTCGGATGTCGTGGCGCGAATTTCTACGAATGAAGTCTGGCATAGAATTCTGAAAATGCAAATTGTTTGTATTTTCGAGGGAAAACGGATCCTCCCAGGGCGGGCAATTCGACCTGCTACAAAAGCCGTTCCTGCTGGCCGGTCATTTCGTTAAGGAAGGTGATCGAACTGCGAGGCCCCAACTTGTCAGGGAAGATACCCAGGCATGTACCGTTGAGGACGGAAGAGGGATAAAGGAAGCCTTCGAGGTCGGACAAGTCGTCAAGGGCCTTCCCTAGCATCTGGGTCGGCGCGACGCCAGGGTGATTGGTCCAATTGCCGGTCAGTTCTGCATGATTGGTGGAGATAATTCTCTGCTGCCCGGGATCGGTCAGGTTGACGACATGATCGAGAACGACTCGGAGACCCAAGATGGCCCAGGAACCTTCAGGGTTCGCGACTGGGGAATTGGGATCGCCGAGGAGAGCCCGGGCTTCATGAATGACGACTTGATGGTTCACTCCGAGATAGACGATCCGATATTGGGGATTGGAGGGTGTCGCCGAGCTGTACCGCGAGCTCGAGTTCTTGGAATGGTTACTTGAGAGACGCGTGCGCCAATGCTTCAGGCGGATGACGCGGAACCATGTCCCGGTGAGCGGTTGACGGGTGAGTCGCTCAGCATGGTTTACCCTCATCAGAAGAGGCCCTGATCGACTGCGATCAGGATGTCGCGGACCCTGTGTTCTTCATCCGTATCCAGGAGATCGATCGGCTTCCGGTCGCCGAGTCGCGGGTTTGGCGTTCTCAGCCAGAGCCCAGGTTTCTCCAGAACGTCGTTCGCCAACTCCAGAGTGGAACGATCCCGGAGTGGCAAAGGTTCCTGCTCAACGGGAGCCTGATCGAGAACGATATAGAAAAGCTCCACCAATTCATCGAGCGCCAATCTCTCCCTTAATTGCGAGGAAATCAAGTGGTTCCTAATGGAATGCAGAAGAGTTCTTTGCTCGATTCTGCCAGGACAAATTCTCGCTGGAAATTCCGCGGAGGTATTCTGTTTGGCGAATTCCTGGGCCCTGGTGCTCACGATCGCAAGGTAATCCTCAATCAAATCCGCTCCCAGGCCTGATACGGATCGGACCGTCAACGATTGCTGGGGCGTATCAGGAACCTCTGGCTGGGGCAACTCTTTACTCAGTCTTGGTTTCCGACTTGCCATGTCACACTCTCCGTTGGGCCGGATTGGATGAGGAAATTGTAACTGCTGTTCCAGCAAGGACAAGCCGTTTATGGGGACGTGGGCCTGAGGACTCTGGGCCTTGTGGTTCGGTTCACCAGCGTCTCATTTCAGGAGTAGGCAAGATTCGAGAAGACGTCGGCGTTGGGTTGGAGCTTCCCGGCGCCGACGTCTGGCGGGGTCGTCTCGGTCGGCCTGGCCTGGATGGCGAACCTTGCGGACGGTTGAAAGTCGCTTGCCGCGAGGTATCGATGTTGGTTTCGCCACCAGTCGAATCAGTAGGAGTCGCTGGAGATCACCTCGCCGCCCGCCCTTGAACCGAGGCTGCAGATCGTGATCTGGTTGATGCTGTTCTTGAGGAAATGCACCGAACCGTCAGCGAAAAGGAAATTCGCTCCACCAGGGTGGAAGCTGCTCGAACCGATCAGACCGGGCTCGGCGAGGGTGTTGTTTCGATGGCTGGCGAAGCTGCAATTGGGCCAGGGCGGATTGGGGCCGAGGAGCACGTCGCCCATGGTGTAGCCGTAGAGCCCCGACCACCAGTTCTCGCCGAGAGTGCTGGTGTGATTGGTTCGGTCGGCGGACTGACCAATGGCCGCGCTGCACTGGTTCAGCCAGGGGAGCAGGTTCTGCATGAGGATGGAGTTGGGCCACGACATGGTCGGCGTGTTTCTGCGTACGCCCGAGGGAAGCGAACCCAGGTCGACGATGTCGGAAGAGGGAGTGATCATCGAGATATTGCCGTCGCCGATCCGCCACTCGCCGAAGGCGATGGTGCCGCTCGAACCGTCGGTGATGTCCCGGAGGCCGATGGCCGGTGTCCCCCGAAATCCGACGTACTGAAAGAGACCGTTGGGCGGACCATTCGCCTGCTGGCCGGCGTATTCGAGAGTCGAGCCGATGCAGGCAAAGTAACTATTTCCAGGGGCGGTGTACTGGTGCAGGGGGGGACTGTCGTTGTACATGAGCCAGCTCGGCGGAGTTGCCGACGGGCAGAGGAACACGAGAAGCCTGGTGGCCTCGACCGTTTGATTGGCGTACGACCCGTATTTCATCGGGTCGTTCATGGCTGGAACATTCCAGTTGAGCGCATTGTAAAGCGGTTGCTGCTCGGTGAAGCCGAGAACCCTGGCATGGGCGCTAAAGCCCTCGCTCCAGGAGGGGCCAGTGTTGAACGGGTAGGAGCCGGCCGGGAAGCAATCGTTGGCCGAGTGGTAATTGTGCAAGGCCAGGCCGATTTGCTTGAGATTGTTGGTACACTGGGCGCGTCGGGCGGCCTCGCGGGCGGCCTGGACGGCGGGTAGCAGGAGGGCGATGAGCACCGCGATGATCGCGATGACGACCAGCAATTCGATCAGGGTGAAGCCACGCCTTTGCATCAGGCCTCCCAGCGGGCCGTCGGCCCGCGTTCGTGGGGAAGTGGGGCGAAGATCGCGGATCGTACGGCTTGCGAGAAGGGTCCAAGTTCGGCTCGCCCCGAATGGGGAGAACGGCGATCGCGCGGATGATCCCCGCCGGTTCGATGAGAAGAATGGGATACGATACACGACACCCCTGCACCCCGGAAGAAGGGGCTCCAGGGAGGAAGGCGGTTCAGGCAGGTTCGACTCGGATGCGAAGAAAGCCTGTCAGCCGCCCTCCAGCTTTCCATCAGCCTGACCGGCGCCTCTCAGAAAGACGGTCCGGTCGACCAAACAGGGAGGGCCGTGATGGCTCGCGGCCCTGCTCCTGTTCTTCAAGCTACGATTTCCCCTCATGGTATTCAAGGGATTTTGAAATGAGGCATAAAGATCGAGAGACGGATCTGTCAAGGGAAACGACTTCCGTCGATTCACTTCCTTCACTTCTTCGCCGGCTCGCTTCGGGTGTAGGTGAGGATTGAGGAAGCATCGGCGTCGGAATCGACCTTGCTAGCACCGACGACCACCTGGGTCCCCTCGTCCAGACCCTCCGCGTGGATCTCGGTGAGGACGCCGTCGGAAAGACCGATCTGGACCTCAACCGGACGGACGAGATCTCCCTCGCGGAGCCAGACCGTGCCATTTGGTTCGTCGGGAAGGTCGCGGTCAGGTCGGGAGGGGTCGGATCGATCGGGAGCGCGACGGCGGAGGTGCAGGGCGTAAGCTTCACGCGCCTCGGGGACCACGTTCTGAACTCTCGGCTGCCACCGGATCGCCGCGTTGGGAACGAGCATCACGTCGCGCCTCACCTCGACCTCGAATGTTAGCCGGGCCGTCAAATAGGGGAGCAACTTGCCGCCGGTATTGTCCACAGAAACAACAACTGTATATGTGACAACATTCTGATTCATGCTCGCGTTGAGGCGGATCTGCGAGACCTTTCCCTCGAACGTCTCGCGCGGGAGCGAGCTCACAGTGAACCGGACGAGTTGGCCCTGGTGGATCGAGCCGATGTCGGCCTCGTTCACGGACGACCAGATTTCCAGCCGCTGAAGGTCTCTGGCGATGAGAAAGAGGCTGGGGACGCCGGGGCCGGCGGCGACGGTCTGGCCGAGGTTCACGCGTCGGTCGAGGATCACGCCGCGGACGGGGGACCGGATCGTGGTGTAATCAAGATTGACCTCGGCTTCGGCCAGGTCGGCCCTTGCCACGGCGAACGCCGCACGCGCGACGGAGAGCGTGGCGCGAGCCGATTCGTGGTTTGTCAGCGCGGCATCGTATTCCTGGACGGGGACGATCCTGGTGTCGTGAGAGCGGAGCTTCTGCGTTCGGTCTCGCTCGCGTTCGGCCTGGCCAAGCTTGACCTCGGCCTGCTGGACGTCGGCCTCGGCCTTCGCCAGCCGGCCGCGGGCCTGGTCAACCCGGGTCCGATAAAGCGCATCGTCGAGCTTGGCGAGGATCGTCCGCGGCTCGACTCGAGAGCCGAAGCTAATGGTTTTTTTCGGGTCGGCCAGATCCTCGCCGAAAACCTGCACCTGGCCCGGCACCTGGGCGCCGACCTCCACCACCTCGACCGGCTCGATTGTCCCGGTCGCGTTGATGGTCGATCGCAGGTCGCCCTTGCGGGCCGCGACCGTTCGATAGCTGATCTTCTGCGCGTGCGCGTCGTTCCAGTACCAAACGCCCAGGGCGCCGCCGCCCCAGAGAAGGGCGATCATCAGCAGAAGCTTCTTCATGGACGGTGGATCCCTCTGGTAATCGTCAGGTCCAGACTCCGCCGACGCCCGAGGGCGATTCGTCCCGGACCCGCCCGTCGGAGAGATGGATGACTCGGTCGGCGGCGTCGAAGTAGTCCTCGTCGTGGCTGATGACCAGAAGCCCCTTGCCGGCCGCTCGCATCTCGGGGAGTAGTCGGGCGTAGAAGATCTGCTTGAAAGCCGGATCCTGGTTGGCCGCCCACTCGTCGAGAATGCAGAACGGCCTGTCCTCCAACCAGGCGGAGAGCAGAGCCAGCCGACGACGCTGCCCCTGGGAGAGGTCAAGCGTGGAGAACCGCCCGGCTTCGACCGCGACCCTGTGCGAGAGGCCGAGCCGTTCCAGGCCGGCTCGGGCGCGGTCATCGATTGGTTCGTGGCCAACGCCGCGTAAATCGTCGAAGAGATGACCGTCGGCGAAGACCACGGTGAAGAGCTGGCGGTACGCCTCGGCCTCGGCGTCGGAGACAGGTCGGCCGTCGACCCGGACCAGACCTGAATCGGGCCGATAGAGGCCGGAGAGAACCTTGACCAGCGTGGTCTTGCCGCTTCCGTTTCCGCCTGCCAGAACGACAATCTCCCCGCGACGGAGCGACAGTTCGAGCGGGCCGAGCGCGAAGCCCGCACCTCCGGACGGATCCTCGTAGTGAAATGAGGCACCGTCAAGAACGACCGATTCGATGGTCTCGGGATCCCAGCCGGCCATTGGACGGGCGACGTCCTCGGAGAGGCGCTCGATCTCGGGAAGCATCGCCTCGATCTTCGCGAGCGAGGCGCGGGCCCGGCTCAGGACCGGCACCCAGTTGAGGATCACGTCGAGTGGGCTCATGAGGTAGAGGACGATGAGGACGGTCGAGACCTGGGTCGGGCGATCGATCGTCGAGAGGGTGGGAAGCCCGAAGAGCAGGAACCCGATGAAGCCGAAGAACGCGAGTTGACTCCATCCGTCGGCGATCGCGAACCGGCCGAGGGCCGCGATCGTTTCGTCGCGCGCGGAGGCGACATCAGGCGCGAGCGATCCATCGAGAAAAGCGCCTCGGCGTCCGCCGTGCTGCTTCAGCTCGCGGAATCCGCCGATCGCGGTTCGGAAGTGGCCGACGACCGCGTCCTGCCGCGTTCTCGCCCGTCGAAGGCCGCGAACTCCACTCGTTGAGATCGCGACATAGGCTCCGATCGCCGCCGCGGCGAAGACCAGTCCGGCCAGGAAGACTGGCGGCGAGAGCCAACCCACATAGGCAAAGCATGCGAACACGATCGGGATGTTGATGCAGAGATGCGGCAGCCCGACCAGCGAGCCGGCAAGGATGGCGATATCCTCCGTGAGCGCCGCGAGCAAGGCCGACGCGTCGATGGCCTCGAAGTCACGGAGCGGAAGGCCCAGCGTCCGGCGGACCAGGTGAACGCCTAGCCCGGCGACCGCCCCCTGCGCCAGGCGGATCATCGCAAGCTGGGCCACCACGCGCAGGATCGCCGCCAGGGCACAAAGCCCCGCGAAAAAGGCCCAGGCCCTCGACTCGCCCAACGTCGGACCGTCGGATCCGGCCAGCTCTCGCTGGATCATCGCGATCAGGCCGACCCCGGTTATCCCGGCGGTCAGACCCGCGAGAGTCGACAGCAGGATCGCGCCCCGCGAGGCACGGACCAGAAAGGCGATCAACCCCATCGTCGGTCGCTCCCATCGTCGGCCGGTTCGCGGCCGAACCGCGCCCGGAACCCGGAGATCGTCGCCGGATCGATGGGCGTACCGCCAAGCTGGAGGTCGGGCGATCGGAAGCCCATCGCGTCGAGGGTTTCGTAGTGATCGAGGGCCGTCCGACGGTCGACCAGGCCGATTGTCGGCATAAGGTGCTCGAACCGAGCGGAGAGCAGGCCCGAGAGGACACAGCCGGTGATCAACCCCGGGTCGGTGCGAGCCACGAGCTGACGGAGCCCGGCCTGGAGCCAGGGCTCCAGTCCGTCGGGGACATAGGCGAACACTGGGAGAGGCTGAGGCGCCCGGAGCAGGCCACCCTCGGTGACCAGGATATCACCCTGCTCCTCCAATCGGCGAAACGCCAGATCCGGGCGGAAGACATGAGGCGCCGAGTCGTCGACCACGATCGTTCCCGGCGAGACGCGGTGGATGTCGAGGATCTCGGCCACGTTCGTCGCGCCGACGATCAGGCTTGCCTGGTACATCTCGGCCGGAACCTCGTGGCTCGAGGCGAGGATCTGGACCTCGCCTCGATAGCCCAGTTCCTCGGCCAGTTCTCGGCGGAGCAATTCGAGGGCGGGCCGTCGAGAGAAGACGTCGCAGAGGGTGAGCTTCGGTGGATGCGGCAGGCTGGAGAGCATCAGCCGGAGAGTCGCGAGGCCGACCGAGCCGACTCCGACGAACCCAACGTGCTCGCCGGCCAGATCGCGCCCGGCCTCCTCGATGGCCCTACGGATCGCCAGGACCACGGCCGAGGTGGTGGTCGCGTGGCCGGTCGTGATCCGGGGAAGGCCGCGACCGCCGAGCGCCGAGGCCAGGTCCCGGCCGTAGTCGCTCGCCGAGGGGAGCAGGCCGGTGAGCGAGACCGTGCTCGCCCCGATCGAACCGGCCAGGCGGACCGCGTCGATCAACCGGGCGAGGAGATCCGCGCGGTCGAGGTAAAGCTGGTCCTCGAACCGAGGGATAAGAATCGTCGCGATCCGCCCCATCGGGGCCTGGCGGACGTCGGCGATCACGGGACGATCGCGGCACCAGTCGCGCGTGATGGTCTCGCGGTCGAGGCCCAGGCCGTGCAGGAGTGAGGCCGGGAAATAGCTGATCGCCGCCGCATCGATGGCCGCCAGCTCGCCTGAGGCAAACAGCGAGTCGAACGGCCGACCCTCGATCTCGACATGATCAGGGAGCCTGGGAGCCGGCGCGTCGAGCAGCCACCGGGTGAGCGTGGCGACGTCGGGACCGGCCAGGGCTTTTGACTCGCGCTCGAGGATGGCGGCCATCTCGGCGATGGTTGGGGCCTGGAAGACCGTCTTGACCTGGATCGGCTGCCCAAGAGCGGCGGAAAGCCGCGAGACAAGCTGGACCGACTGCAACGAGTGGCCGCCAAGATCGAAGAAGTTGTCGTGAATGCCGACACGATCCCGCTCCATGACCTCGGCCCAGACCCGGGCCATGATCTCCTCGATCGGAGTCCGAGGCGCGACATACCCGGCGGCCGATTCGGCAGCGAGAGGACCGGGATCGGGAAGGGCCCGGCGATCGATCTTGCCGTTGGGCGAGAGCGGCCAGGCGTCGAGCGTTGCGATCGCCGAGGGAACCATGTAATCCGGGAGAGCTGACCGGACCCATCGGCGAAGTTCGTCGACGTCGGGCCTGGTTGAGGTTCTTGGGACGACGTAGGCGGCGAGGCGACGGCCGCCGCCAGGGACATCGCGGGCGACGACCATGGCATCGCCGACGGTCGGATGCCGGCGAAGGACGGACTCGACCTCGCCCGGCTCGACCCGAAATCCGCGGATCTTCACCTGATGATCCACGCGTCCGAGAAATTCGAGCTGGCCGTCGGGCCGCCACCGGGCGCGATCGCCGGTCCGGAACATCCGGGCGCCGGGGCGATCGGCGAAGGGGTCGGGAAGGAACCGATCGGCGGTCAACGACGGCCGGCCCAGGTAGCCGCGGGCCACGCCCTCGCCGCCGATGTAGAGCTCGCCCGGAAGGCCCTGAGGAACTGGCTCCAGATGTCGATCGAGGAGGTAAATTCGTGTTCCGGCGATCGGCCGGCCGATCGGCATCTCCGCGGGCGCCGAGCCAGGGCTGGGCTCGAACGAGGTCGCCACGACGGTCGCCTCGGTTGGACCATAAGTATTGATCCATCGGACACGATCGCCGCCGATGGCCGACCAGTCGGCAAACCGGCGAGCCGACGCCTTCTCACCACCAACGACCACCAGACGAAGCGAGGTGGGAAGCGTTTCGCCGAGGGTCGCCAGGCCCTCGACCCAGGCATGCCAGAAGACAGTCGGCAGGTCGAGGACCGTGATCCGACGCGCCTCAAGATCGGCGGCGAACTCGGAGGGTCCAGGAAGCGGTCCCTCGTCGAGGAAGACGACCGAGGCCCCGACGATCCAGGCGGGAAAGAGTTCCTCGATCGCGATGTCGAAGCTGAGCGAGGAAAATTGCAGGACGCGGTCCTCGGGCCGAAGGCCGAACAGATGTGCGACCGCGAGGTTGTGATGGAGGAGCCCGCCGTGCCGGACAACCACCCCGCGCGGCTCGCCGGTCGAGCCCGAGGTGTAAATGACGTAAGCGGCCTCGTCAGCGGTCGGACCGTCGTGGATGTCGCCTGTCGGATGGCCGTCGATCGAGGCTCGGTCGACGTCGAGGCAAAGAATGTTCGCGGCCGTCGGGGGCCATCGGTCGATGAGGGCCTCCTGCGTGAGCAGGACGGCGGCGCGCGCGTCTTCAAGCATTGCGGCGAGGCGGTCGGGTGGGTACTCAGGATCGAGCGGGACGAAGGCACCGCCGGCCTTGAGCGTCGCCAGCAGCGCGACAGCCAGCTCGGTCGAACGGAGCAGGCCGACGCCAACCCGACGATCGGGACCAATCCCCCGGATCTTCAGCTCTCGAGCAAGCTGATTGGCTCGCTCGTTCAACTCGCGATAGGTCATCCTGCGATCGCCGGCCTCGACCGCGAGCGCGTCGGGCGTGCGCGCGGCCTGGGCCTCGATCCGGCGGTGGACGCAGACGGTTGGATCGATCTCGACCCAGGGTCCTTCGCCAAGGGCGAGAAGCCGCGCTCGCTCGATCCGGTCGACCATCGGCAGGGCCGAGATCCGGCGGCGGGGGTCAGCGGCGATCCCCGCAAGCAAGGTACAATAGTGATCGATCATACGTTTGATTGTCGATCGATCGAAGAGGTCGGTGTTGAATTCGAATCCGCCCGACATCCCCGCGCCGGCCTCGGCCATCGAGACGGTCAGATCGAACTTGGCGGTGCCGGTTCCCTCGTCGAGGTCGAGCGGGGCGATGGCCAGCTCGGCATGCGATAGCTCAGGGATCTGATTGTTCTGGAGGACGAACATCGCCTGAAAGAGCGGGGACCGGCTTGAGTCGCGCGGAGGACGGATCGCCTCGACAACCTTCTCGAGCGGGAGGTCCTGGTGCTCGTAGGCGGCCAGGGCGACATTCCGCACCCGGCGGACCAGCGTCAAAAAGCTCGGATCGCCCGATAGATCCGTTCGAAGCGCCAGCATGTTCACAAAGTAACCGATCAGACCCTCGACCTCTGATCGATTGCGATTCGCGATCGGCGAGCCGACGACAATGTCATCCTGGCCCGAGTAGCGGTGCAATATCACCTGGAGCGCGGCGAGCAGGACCATGAACGGCGTGGCACCGGCGCGCCGGCCGAGGTCACGCAACTGGGCGGCGATCTCCATCGGGATCGCGAATGGAAGGAAGTCGCCGCGGTTGGACCGGATCGGAGGACGAGGCCGGTCGGTCGGCAGTTCCAGCGGCGAAACGCCCGCGAGTTGCCTCGTCCAGTAGCCGACCAGCCGAGCGAGCCGGTCGCCTTCGAGCAGGCGGTGCTGCCACCGAGAATAGTCGGTGTACTGGATCGGAAGCGGTTCGAGGGGCGACGACTCACCGCGGCGAAGCGCCTGGTAAAGGGTCGTCAGCTCGCGTGCCGCGACACCTAGCGACCAGCCATCGCCGATGATGTGGTGCATCGTCAAAAGGACGACGTGGTCGTCGTCGGAAATCGCGACGATGTGAACGCGCGCCAGCGGGCCCTGGGCGAGGTCGAACGGTCGTCGAGCCTCCTGAACGGCCAGACGGCGAGCCTCCGGCTCTCGTGTCGAGAGGTCGAACGCCCGCAGGTCGGTCATGCTGATGGGCAGGTCGATCGCATCGGCGACGATCTGGACCGGTTCGCCGTCGACGCTCGCGAAGGTGGTCCGAAGCGTACCGTGCCGTCGAATGATCTCGGCGAAGCATCGGCCCAGGAGTTCCCGATCGAGCGGACCGCGGACCCTTCCGGCGAGGGTGATGTTAAACGTCGGTTGCCCCGGTGCAAGCTGATCGAGGAACCAGAGAGCCTGCTGCGAGAACGAGGTTGGAACAGGGCCGTCTGGCTGGACCGGGAGAAGCGGTGGTACCTCCAGACCGGCCTCGGCCCTCGTGCGGTCCTCGATCCGACGCGCGACTCCGGCAATGCTCGGATCGCCGAAGAACTCGCGGAGTGGGAGGTCCAGGCCGATCGCGTCGCGGACGCGAGACGCCACCTGAGTCGCCAGCAGCGAGTGGCCGCCGAGCTCGAAGAAGTTGTCGAACGCCCCCACCCGCTCGACCCCCAGTACCGACGACCAGACGCCCGCGAGTAACTCCTCAATCGGCGTTCGCGGCGAAACAAACGCCACCGAGCCCGATCGGTCAGAATCGGGCGCGGGGAGCGAGGCACGGTCGACCTTGCCGTTGGGGGTCTTCGGAATCGATTCGAGCATTACAAATGCCGACGGAATCATATATTCAGGCAGGAGTGTTTTTAGATGTCGGCGGAGTTCGGCGACAGTCGGAGCCTCGGTATGGGCGGTCAGGTAGGCGACCAGGCGGAAGTCGTCGGGAGCGTACTCGCGAGTGACCACCACGGCCTGTCGAACCACCGGATGCGCGGAGAGAGCCGATTCGATCTCGCCCAGCTCAATGCGAAAACCACGAATCTTCACCTGGTGGTCAACCCGCCCAAGGCATTCCAGCGTCCCATCCGGCCGCCATCGCGCGAGGTCACCGGTCCGGTAAAGCCGAGCGCCGGGGCGTCGGGCAAAGGGATCGGGCACAAACCGCTCGGCCGTCAGGGCCGGTCGGCCACGGTACCCGCGGGCCAGGCCCAATCCCCCGATATAGAGCTCTCCCGTCACACCAGGTGGGACCGGCTCCATCGCTTGATTTAAGACATAGAGTTGTGTATTTGCGATCGGTTTACCGATGGAGATCGGTCCTTCACCTGGCTCGACCCGCCAGGCGCTCGACCAGATCGTTGTCTCCGTCGGTCCGTACAGATTCCAGAGGGCCGCCCCCTGGCCAACCAGCCGGTCGGCCAGTACCCTCGGCATCGCCTCGCCGCCGCAGAGCATCGTCAAACCCGGCTTCCCACCCCAGCCCGCCTCCAAAACCATCCGCCACGTCGCCGGCGTCGCCTGAAAATAGCGGATCCCCGGGTCATCCAGCCGCTCGATCAGCCGGGTTCCATCCGCCGCACTCTCACGGTCCAACAACTCGACACGGCCACCCGAAACCAGCGGCAGCAGTAACTCCAACGCGGCTATGTCAAAGGACAGCGTCGTCACCGCCAGCATGGCGTCGTGACTCCCAATCCCCAGAATCGTCCGCATCGAGACCAGCAGGTTCGACAACGCCGCGTGCGGTATTTGAACGCCCTTCGGCTGGCCCGTCGAGCCCGAGGTGTAGATCACATAAGCCAGGTTCGCCAGGTTAGCGCCATCGGGTAGGTCGTCGTCGGGGATGGAGGTCGACGAGAGATGGCTACCGTCGAGGACAAGCCGGGTGGAGTCGGTGGCGGGCAGGTGGTTGCGAAGAGCCTCTTCGGTGACGACGACGGCGGGGCGGGCGTCGTCAAGCATCATGGTGAGTCGGTCGAGCGGGTAGGCTGGGTCGAGCGGGACATAGGCTCCGCCGGCCTTCAGGATTCCCAGCAGCGCGGCGAGCATGTCGACCGAGCGGTGGAGATAGAGGCCAACAAGAACCTCGGGGCCGACACCGAGGTCGCGAAGCTGGCGTGCGATCCGGTTGGCCTTCGCGTTGAGCTGACGGTAGGAGAGGGCTCGAGTGGTGTCGGCAACGGCGGGGGCGTCGGGGGTTCGGGCCGCCTGGGCCTCGAACCATCGGTGGACGCACCTCGGCTTGGAAGCGGACTTTCGGGGCATCTCGGGGAGCCGTCCGGCCGGGATTCCGACCGCGAGGCCCGCCGCTTCTCGGATCGTGCTGCTCATGGCTCGAACGCTCGCTCTCCGGTGGTTGCTTCGGGCAGAGCGTCGACGCCAGCCTGGTCTGCCGCGTCGAGGTCCGCCATCAGGTCGTCGAGGTCGTCGGCGTCCCAGCCGTCGTCGGTCGCACCGGCGCCCCAGCCGGCGAGAACTTGCTGTCGTTCCTCCTCGGTCAGCATCGGCAGCGAACTGATCGGTCGATCGGGCTCGGCGGTCGCGGCTTCGATCAGAATACGGAAGTGGGCCAGCATGCGGTCGATGGTCGCCGCGTCGAACAGGTCGGTGCTGTACTCCATCGTCAGGACCAGTCCCTCGGGCCATTCCATCGCCGAGAGGGTCAGGTCGAACTTCGCTGTCCCGCTGGGTGCCTGGAGCGGAATGAGGGTGAGCTCGGACGACCGGAGGGCCGGGAGCGGGGCATTCTGAAGGGCGAACATGACCTGGAAGAGCGGCGACCGTCCCAGTTCTCGATCGGGATGAAGCGCCGTGACGAGCCGCTCGAAGGGGAGGTCCTGATGAGCATAGGCGTCGATGGCGGTACGACGGGTCCGGCGGAGGGCTTCGCGGAAGCCAGGATCGCCGCCGAGATCGCCGCGCAGGACCAGAGTGTTGACAAAGAAACCGATCAGGTTCTCGGTCTCGGATCGCGACCGGCCTGCCACCGGCGAGCCCACGGCGATGTCTTCCTGCCCGGAGTAGCGGTGCAGGAGCGCCTGGAAGGCGGTGAGCAGGGCCATGTAGAGCGTCGCGCCCTCCTCGCGAGCGATCGGGCGGAGGGCCTCGATCACGCTGTGCGGGAGGGTGACTGTCCGCTCGTCGCCACGGCCGGAAAGGACGGCCGGACGGGGGCGGTCGGTCGGTAGCTCCAGCGGCGTAATCCCGGCAAGCTGTCGCTTCCAGTAGGAGAGTTGCTCTTCAAGTACTTCGCCCCGGAGCCATTCCCGCTGCCAGGCCGCGAAGTCGGCGTACTGGATCGAGGGCTCCGGCAACGGTGAGGGCTCGCCGGCGCGGAACGCCTCGTAGAGTGTGGAAACCTCTCGGATCAGGACGCCCATCGACCATCCATCGGAAACAATGTGGTGCATCGTGACCTGGACAATGTGCCGCTCCTCACTCAGCCGGATCAGCCGGGCTCGCACGAGCGGTCCACGCGCCAGGTCGAATGGACGGGCGGCTTCCTCCAGCACGCTCGCCATCGCCAGGGCGGTCGCCTTGTCCGTCTCGGTGAGCGTCGAGAGGTCATCCAGGGGAAGTTCGAGAACCCTGGGCTCGCCGATGACCTGATGAGGGATGCCGCCGTCGTCAAAGAAGGTGGTGCGAAGGATTTCGTGCCGACGGATGACCTCCTCGACGGCGCGGCGGAGGGCCTCGGCGTCCAGCCGGCCGTCGAGCCGGACCGCGATCGGGACGTTGTAGGCGGAGGCGCCCGGTTGCAACCGGTCGAGGAACCAGAGGCGTTGCTGGGCGAAGGAGGCGGGGACAGGTTCCGAGCGATCCACGTGCAGGATTGGAGGAGCCGGCGTGCTCCCCTCGGCGAGAGCGCGCTCGACCAGTCGGGCGAGATTGGCGAGTGTTGGAGCCTCGATGAAGTCGCGGGGTGAGACCTCAACCTCGAAGACCTGCCGGGCTCTCGCCAGGAGTTGCAAGGCCATCAGGGAGTGGCCGCCGACCTCGAAGAAGTTGTCGTAGACGCCGACCGGACCGCCGCCGATCAGATCGGCCCAGGCCTCGGCGAGCGCCTCTTCGACCGGCCCTCGCGGAGGGATGATCCCGTTCGGGTTGGTCAATCGGCCGGGGTCAGGGAGGGCCTCACGGTCGACCTTGCCGTTGGGGGTCAGTGGCAGGTCCTCCATAGCAACGATCGCCGAGGGGACCATGTAGTCGGGGAGCCGCTCCAGGAGCCATCCGCGTAGCTCTGACGGTCGGGGGGCGCCTGCGCCGGTGACGTAGGCGACGAGCCGTCGATCGTCAGTTCCATACTCGCGGGCGATCACGACGGCGCCGGTGACGGCCGGATGCGAGGAGAGGAAGGCCTCGACCTCGCCCAACTCGACTCGGTAACCGCGGATCTTCACCTGATGATCGAGCCGACCGAGGTATTCGAGCTGGCCATCGGCCCGCCACCGGGCGAGGTCGCCCGTCCGGTAGAGCCGCGCGCCCGGCTCGCCCGAGTGTGGATCGGGAACGAAGCGCTCAGCGGTCAGACCGGGGCGATTGAGGTAGCCGCGGGCCACGCCGATCCCGCCGATGTAAAGCTCACCCTGGGCTCCGACCGGGACCGGCTGCATCTGTCTGTCAAGGACGTAGAGTCGGGTTCCAGCGATTGGCCGGCCAATCGGGATCGCGCCCTCGATCGGCTCGCCGGGCGGGATCTTGTAGACACAGCAGCCGACGACGGTCTCGGTCGGACCATACTCATTGATCAGGTCGGTCTCGGGGGCGTTTTCACGCCAGAAGGCGACGTGTTCGGCGGTCAGTTGCTCGCCGCCAATAATGAAGGCGCGAGTGCGCCCGGCAACCTCGTCGGGGTCGAACTGGTCACCGAGGGCCCGAAGGTGCGCCGGGGTGATCTTGACCAGGCTGTAGCCCTTCGATCGCAGGAGTGCCCCGCCCAGTTGCTCGATTCCTAGGCCCTCGTCGAGCAGGTCGACCCGACGACCGGCGACGAGCGGGGCCAGCATCGAGGTGACGGTCAAATCGAAGGCGATCGAGGAATGAACCGGCGCGCCCTCGCCCTTCGGAATCGTGTAGGCGCGGGCCGCCCAGGCGAGGTAATTCGCGAGGCCCCGATGGTGGATCATCGCTCCCTTGGGACGTCCGGTCGATCCCGAGGTATAAATCACATAGGCCAGGCGGTCGAGGTCATCATCGTGATGGAGAGCCTCGTCCGGGCCGTCGTCGACCCATCGGCGATCGCGATCGAGCGCGACACGCTCGGCCGATCCTGTCGGCAGGCGGTCGATCAGGGTGGAGTGAGTCAGCAAGACGGGAACGCGGGAGTCCTCGACGAGATAAGCGAGCCGATCGGGCGGGTAGGAGGGGTCCATCGGCACATACGCCCCGCCTGCCTTCAACACGGCCAGCAACGAAACGACCATCTCGGTCGATCGCGGCAGAGAGATCCCGACAAGGACCTCCGGCCCGACTCCCAGGTCGCGGAGTCGGCGCCCGAGGCGGTTGGCCCGGGCGTCGAGCTCGGCGAAGGTGAGGGAATCCCCCGGGGCCGTCACGGCGAGGGCGCTGGGGGAACGTGCCGCCTGGGCCTCGATCCATCGGTGAACGGGACGCAATCGAGCCACAAGCCTCGTACCGGTGGTCGAGGACTCGTCGGCCCCGCTCTTTTTCATTGACTCCAGTTTAATTGTCGATCTCATGATATCGGCCGCTCAGCGTGGGGAGAGTTGGTCCAGGATCGCATCGAGATCCTCGCCGTGATCGGCGTCGGGCATCTCGCCCTCGGCCCATCCGCCCATGACGAGTTGGCGCTCGTCTTCAGCGAGCATCGGGAGCAGACCGATCGGCCGGTCCGGCTCGGCGACGATTGCTTCCAGCAGAGCGCGGAAGTGGGCCAGCATCCGATCGATGGTCGCCGGATCAAACAGGTCGGTACTGTACTCCATCACCAGACCGAGCCCCTCGGGCGACTCATCGGCGAAGAGGGTCAGGTCGAACTTCGCCGTACCGAGCGGGGTCTCCAGGGGTGTGATCGTTAGGTCCGAGGAGCCAGGGGTCGGAAGCGGATCGTTCTGGTAGACGAACATGACCTGAAAGAGCGGAGATCGTCCCGAGTCACGATCCGTGTGCATCGCCGTGACGACCCGCTCGAAGGGGATCTCCTGATGGGCGTAGGCGTCGATCGCGGCTCGTCGAGTTCGGCGGAGCAATTCGCGGAAGCCGGGGTCGCCGCTGAGGTTTCCGCGCAGGACCAGCGTGTTGGCGAAGAAACCGATAAGGCCCTCCAGCTCGGGCCGGTTCCGGCCGGCGATCGGAGAGCCAACGGCGATGTCCTCATCGCCGGAATACCGGTGCAGGAGTGTCTGGAAGGCAGCCAGGAGGGTCATGTAGAGTGTCGCGCCCTCCTCGCGGCCGAGGGCCCGAACGGCATCGATAGCGGTTCGCGCAACGACCGTCCTTCGGAAGTCGCCGCGCCTGGAGGGAGCCGCGGGACGCGGCCGGTCGGTCGGCAGTTCGATGGGCGCGATCCCGGTTAGCTGTTCTTTCCAGTAAGCGAGTTGCTGTTCCAGCACGTCGCCCTGGAGCCACGCCCGCTGCCAGGACGCGAAGTCGGCGTACTGGATCGGTAATTCAGGCAGAGGCGAGGGCTCGCCGGCGCGGAACGCCTCGTAGAGCGCGGATAGCTCTCGGATCAAGAGGCGCAGCGACCATCCATCGGAAACAATGTGGTGCATCGTGACCTGGACGATGTGCCGCTCCTCACTCAGCCGAATCATCTGGGCTCGCACGAGCGGTCCATGCGCCAGGTCGAACGGGCGGGTCGCCTCGTCTCGAATGGCCTGAATGATACGCTTCTCGCGTTGGTCGTCGGCAAGCATCGAGAGATCGTCGACGGGCATGGGCAGTTCGATGGCCTCGGCGATGACCAGACGAGGTTCTCCCTCGTCGTCGGTGAGGCTCGAGCGGAGGATCTCGTGGCGCCGGACGATCTCGTGAAGGGCTCGACGGAAGGTATCAACATCGAGCGGGCCGTCGAGTCGAACGGCGATCGGGATGTTGTAGGCCGGGCTCCCTGGCTGCCATTGATCCAGGAACCAGAGTCGATGTTGGGCGAAGGAGGCGGGGAGCGGCTGAGAGCGATCGACGCGCTCGATCGGGGGAGCGATCGACCCTCCGTCGTTCACCAGCGCTCGCTCGACCAGCCGGGCAAGGTTCGCCAGCGTTGGTCCCTCAATGAAGTCCTTAAGTGGGACCTCGATCTCGAAGAGGGCTCGAACTCTCGCGAGCATCTTCATGACCATCAGCGAGTGGCCGCCGATGTCGAAGAAACTGTCGTGCGCCCCGATCCTCCGGGCTCCAAGGAGGTCGGCCCAGGTTTCGGCCAGCGCTTCCTCGATCGGCCCACGCGGCGGGACAAACCCTGGACCCTCGGACTGCCGGGCGCGAGCCGGTTCGGGGAGGGCGTTGCGGTCGATCTTGCCGTTGGGTGTCATCGGCATCGATTCGAGCGTCAAGAATACCGACGGTATCATGTATTCAGGAAGCTTTGAATGGAGCCAGGCCCGAAGATCGGCGTGTGCTGGAGTTGCCTCGCCAGCGCGCGGGACCAGATAAGCGGCCAGTCCCATCTCACCCGAGGCATCCGGATGCGTCACAACCGCGGCCTCTCGAATGGCGGGATGCGACGAGAGGGCCGATTCAATCTCTCCCAGCTCGATGCGGAAGCCACGAATCTTCACCTGGTGGTCTACCCGACCAAGGCATTCGAGCGTGCCATCCGGCCGCCATCGGGCGAGGTCTCCTGTCCGGTACAGCCGCGCGCCGGGACGCCGGGCGAAGGGATCGGGCACAAACCGCTCCGCCGTCAGCGCCGGTCGGCCCCGGTACCCGCGGGCCAGGCCCAATCCCCCGATATAGAGCTCGCCCGTCACTCCGGGCGGCGCGGGCCGCATTCTACGATCAAGCACATAAATCTGCGTATCGCTGATCGGCTTGCCGATGGAGATCGGTCCTTCACCTGGCTCGACCCGCCAGACGCTCGACCAGATCGTCGTCTCCGTCGGTCCGTACAGATTCCAGAGGGCTGCCCCCTGGCCGACAAGCCGATCGGCCAGCCCCCTCGGCATCGCCTCGCCTCCGCAGAGCATCTTCAGGCCAGGCTTGCCTCGCCAGCCCGCTTCCAGAACCATCCGCCACGTCGCTGGCGTCGCCTGAAAGTACGTGATCTCCGGATGATCCAGCCGCTCGATCAGCCGCGACCCATCCGCGGCGCTCTCTCGGTCCAGCAACTCGACTCGGCCACCCGAAACCAGCGGCAGCAGCAACTCCAACACGGCAATGTCGAAGGAGAGCGTCGTCACGGCCAGCACCGCGTCGTGAGACGCAATCCCCAGAATCGTCCGCATCGAGCCAAGCAGGTTCGACAACGCCGCGTGTGGTATTTGAACGCCCTTCGGCTGGCCCGTCGAGCCCGAGGTGTAGATCACATAAGCCAGATTCGCCGGATCGGGCTGGATCTCGAGATCGGTCTCGTCGCCGGTTTCATCCGAGTCGAGGAGCAGGATTCCGGACTCGGCGAACGTCCAGCGATCGCGGAGCGTTTCCTCGGTAATCAGGATGGCGGCGCCGGAATCGGCGAGCATGAAGGCGAGCCGATCGTCCGGATAGGAGGGATCGAGCGGGACATACGCTCCGCCAGCCTTCAACACGGCGAGGACGGCGGCGACCATGTCGACCGTCCGCCCGGTTCCGATGCCGACGAGGACCTCGGGGCCGACCCCGAGTTCGCGGAGGCGTCGGGCGATCTGATTGGCCCTGGCATTGAGCTGGCGATAAGTCAAGGCGCGTGAGCCATCGCGGACAGCCGGTGTGTCCGGGGTCCGAACCACCTGCTCCTCGATGCGACGGTGGACCGGGACGGAGGCCGATCGATCCGCCTTTTCCTTCAGGAGTCTGGCGACCAGGGCCCGTTTCTGTTCGAGCGTCAGTTCGGCGCGGGGTTCCTTCAACTGACTCATCCTTCGGTCCTCACTCGCGATGGCCTGGCTTCTGTCCCGGTATTTCGCGGATGACTGCGATGGGGCCGTCGAGCCGGCCCGAGGGGTCTGGGATCGACGACCAACCGAGGCTCCCGCCCGATCAGGTTGTCGAACGTGCCCTCGCCGGAATGGGACCGGTCCACCCGCGCAGGGGCTCCACCTCGAGCAAATCCCAGGCCGGCTCCGGGCCGTCCATGGCTCGATCGGAAGGAGATCGTGCCGCGAATGTACACCGAGTGTGGAGGTCCATCGCTGGTGCCCTCTCGGGCGTGTCTTTTCGCGTCCGTCCCATCATGGTTGTCGAATTCATCGTATCGGCCGTTTAGCATGGGGAGACCTGATCCAGGAGCGCGACGAGATCCTCGCCGTCATCATCGGGCATCCGGCCCTCGCCCCATCCGTCCAGGACGAGCCGGCGCTCGTCCTCGTCCAGCATCGGGAGCAGACCGATCGGCCGGTCGGGCTCGAAGATGATCGCCGCGAGCAGGGCGCGGAAGCCCTCGGCCATCGACTCGATCGTCCGCTCCGCGTAGAGGTCCGAGCGATACTCCCACGCGAGGCGGAGGCGGTCGCCATCGCGAACGCTAAGGAGGTTCAGCTCGAACTGTGTCGTCCCCCGATCGAGGGCGATCGACTGAACCGGTAAGCCATGCAGGTCGAGCCGGGCGCCGCCGACCCCTAGCGCGAAAGGCGCCAGGCCGCGCTCGTCGAGCCGGTGCGAGCGCTGGTGGGCGTACATCGCCTGAAAGATTGGCGTTCGGCTGGGGTCGGAGGGAATCCGGAGTCGCTCGAACATCAGGGCGAAGGGGAAATCCTGGTGTTCCAGCGCCTCGGCGACCGTGCGCCGGACCCGCGCCAGAAACTCGGCGAACGTCGGGCCGCCGCGGAGGTCGGCCCGCATCGGGAGCATGTTGACGAAGTAGCCGAACGATCCCTCGAGACCGGGTCGCGTCCGTCCGGAGACGGGCGTACCGACGATCACTTCATCCTGGCCCGACCATCGCGCGAGAAACGCCTGAAGGGCGGCGAGCAGGGTGGTGTAGAGGCTCGCTCCGTGCACCTCGGCCAGCGCGATGAGGGCAGCGGTCAGGTCCGGGTCGAGCTCGTCGTGGAAGGTCCGGGCTCGTTCACCCCGGACAGCGGGGCGGGGAAAGTCGGTAGGCAGGTCGAGGACCGGGAGCGGGCCCTCAAGCTGTCGGCGCCAGTACGACCAGAGCCGATCGCCGGTCTCGCCCTGGAACTGCGACTCTTGCCATCGAACGAACTCACCAAACGGGATCGGCGAAGGCCAGTCACTGGCGGGACCGCCGATCTCCTCCATGTAGGCCCGCGCCAGGTCATCAAGGAAGACCGCCGCCGAGAGGAAATCCGAGATGATATGGTGGAAGACCAGAAGGACGATCCGCCTGGAGTCCGCCCGATTCAGTAGGTGGACGCGGAACAGGGGGCCGCTCTCGAGCTCGATCGGAATGTGGACCAGCTCGGTCAACCGGGCTGGGATCGCGTCGAGATCGAGCGCCGAGGCGTCCTCAATGCGGAACCAGTTCGTCTCCAGAGCGGCGAGGTCTTCGGCGTCGAGGAGGCGGAGCGATGGCCCTTCGGAGTCGGCCGGGAAAATGCAGCGGAGTGCCTCGTGCCGGTCGATCGCTCTCAGAAGGGCGCGCCGCAGTCCCTCGATGTCGACCGCGGTCTGGATCAGCCCGGCGCCGGCGATGTGGTAGGCCGCGCCCGTTGGTGAGAGCTTCAAGGCAGACCAGAGCATTCGCTGGCCGTGCGAGAGTTGAGGCCCGGCCGTTGGCGGCGTTCCCTCGCGGACCTCGCCCATTGGCTCCTCGGTTTCCTCCGCGAGGTACTGACCCGCTCGTTCGGCGATCTCTCGAATGGAGGATCCCTCGATCAGAATGGAGAGCGGAAGCTTCGCGCCGAGGTGGGCGTCGAGATCGAGCTTCAACTCCATCGCAAAGATGGAATCCATCCCCATTGCCATGAGCGAGCGGTCGAGGTCCACCTCGTTCAGCGAGAGTCCGAGCAGGCCGCCAACCTTCTCCCGCAGGTAGTCGAGGAGGGAGGGGTGTGTCGTCGCGGGCTCGACTGGGGCGAGATCGAGCGGAGCCGTGCTTCCGATGTCGGAGGACCGAGGCAGCGGAGTCTCCTGATCGAACCAGTAGCGCTGGTGCTGCCACGGATAGCTTGGCAATCGAACGAATCGCCCGGCCGTCGGCAGGCGAGACCACTCCAGGTCGAGCCCCCCTGCGTGGAGCGCGGCGACCGCCCAGGAGAGAGATTGGAGCCCACGATCGCCGACTCGTAGCGACTCGACCACGACCGGAGCCACACCTGCCTGGACACAAGCCGATCGGATCACCGAGGCGAGACCGGGGCGAGTACCGATCGCGAGGATGGCCTCGGGGTCCTGAGCGGCGGCTCGTGCCAGCTCGTCGGCAATGTCCATCGACTCCGGACGCTTCGCCTGCCCGTCGAGGATTCGGGCCGCCTCGTCGAGCGTGATCCGTCGCGAGGCGACCGATGCGGCCAGTGCGCCGAGGCCCTCGCCCATCCAGAAGCCGGGGACGATCCCCCACGATTCCCAGAGAGCCGCCATCGCAAGCTGGATCGCGAAGCGCTGGGCATCGGGAGCCGCCGGATCGGGAAGTACCGCCTCGACCCGCTCGATTGTCGCGCGGAAGGCGGGGTCGTCACGGAACGAGGCAAGCGCCTCGGCTGGGGGAATGGCCACTTGATCGGGGAAGACCAGCACGGGCCCATTGCCAGGCCCAAAGCGGCGGCGGCCCGTCATCACCGAGGGATGAGGCTCGCCGCGGAGAAAGGCGGAGAGCGCTCCGATGGCCTCGTCCCGGTCGGCCGCGACGATCGCGAGCCGGTGCTCCAGGTGAGCCCGCCGGGCTCCCGCGGTGAAGGCGACGTCGCGGAGGTCGATCGCCTCATGGGCCTGGCGAAGGAAGTCTCCGAGCGATCGGGCGAGATCGGCGAGCGCCTCGGGCGTCCGCGCGGAGATCGGGATTGCCAGGTCGGCGGAGTCGGGCGAGTTCGGTTTCCAAGGCGGCTCGAAGGGAGGCGATGGGGCCTCTTCGAGAACGAGGTGAGCGTTGGTCCCGCCGAAGCCAAACGCGCTGACACCGGCGCGAGCGGGGCCGGATTTCGAGGGCCAGGGCTGCGTTCGCTCGACGACCTGAAGCGGAAGGGCATCGAAGTCGACATGCGGATTGGGCCGGGTGTAGTGGAGGCTGGCGGGGATCGTCTGATGGTGGAGCGCCAGCGCGGTCTTGATCAGCCCAGCGATTCCGGCCGCGGCCTCCAGGTGACCAATGTTCGTCTTGACCGATCCGAGGGCGCATCGGCCGCCGGCCGCTCGGCCCTCGCCGAGAACCGAGCCGAGCGAGGCGAGCTCAATCGGATCTCCAAGTGGCGTCCCGGTGCCATGCGCCTCGATGTAATCGACCTGCCCCGGCTCAATCCCAGCCTCTCGATAAGCCGCGCGAAGGACGGACTGCTGAGCGGGGCCGCTGGGAGCGGTCAGGCCGATGGTCCGGCCATCCTGGTTGACGGCGCCACCCCGGATCAGGGCGTAGATACGATCGCCGTCGGCCAGGGCCCGGGAAAGCGGCTTGAGGACAACCACCCCGACGCCTTCGCCCCGGACGTAGCCATTCGCACCGGCGTCGAAGGCCCGACAGCGGCCATCCGGCGAAAGGAATCCGCCTCTCGCAAAACCCTCGAAAACCTGCGGCTGGAGCAGCACGTTCGCCCCGCCGGCCAGAGCCATCTCCGATTCGCCTTCCCACAGGCTCCGGCAGGCGGTCAAAGTCGCGACGAGCGAGCTCGAGCAGGCCGTGTCGATCGCCAGACTCGGGCCGCGCAGGTCAAGAAAGTGCGAGATCCGGTTAGCCGCGATACTCGCCGAGCCGCCGGTAATCCGGTGGCCGATCGGATCGCCGCCTCGACTCATCTGAATAAATGCGTAATCGCTCGTGGAAATCCCGATGAACACACCGACGGGGGCACCAGCGAGCCGGTCGGGAGGCTGGCCGGCATCCTCAAGGGCCTCCCAGGTGACCTCCAGAAGCATTCGTTGCTGTGGGTCGAGGAACGTCGCCTCGCGGCGGGTGATCTCGAAGAAAGACGCGTCGAAGAGGTCGATCCCCTGGAGAAATCCACTCCGCGCTGGGAAGTCCAGGCCGTCGAGATCGTCGGGAGTCCATCGGGCGTCGGGAACCTCGCCGATCGCCTCGACCCCGTCGCAAAGAAGGTTCCAGAAGGCGACCGGTCCACGGGCGCCGGGGAACCGGCAGCCGATCCCGACGATCGCGATCGGCTCGCGTTCGCGTTTGCCTGGGTCGAGGGTCTGGACCGCCGCGGCGCCCCGGGCGTCCAGGATTCCACCCGAGAGATGGCCGGCGATCGCGAGAATGGTCGGGTAATCGTAAACCAGGGTCGGCGCGACTTTCCGGCCGAGCCATTCCTCCAGTTCGGACGCCAGCCGAACCGCCTGCATGGAACCGATTCCAAAGCCCGAGAGCGGGGCGCGCGGGTCGATCTCGTCGGGACGAATCCCGAGCGACCTGGCGACACGGTCCGCCAGCCAGGCGGCAATCTCGCGCCGGGATCGCCCGGAAGCCGCGGGGCGATCCTCTGTGGCTTCGACGACGGGCCCTTTTGTGGCGACCTTCGTTCCTGGCGCGGGGAGGTTCCACTCGGCAAGGGTCTCAAGCGAACCGGCGAGGAAGGCCTCGCGGCAGAGGTGTCGCTGAACCTTCCCGCTCGAGGTGCGCGGGAGGGTTGCGGGTCGGATGATCCGGATCGCAGAAACCTCGACGTCGACCGCCTCGGCGACGGCCCTTCGGATCGCCCCGAAGATCTCGGCACTGGCGCCCGACGGGAGTCTTCGCTCGATCTCGGCGACGACCGCGAGCCGCTCCTCGCCGTGGATTTCGACGGCAAACGCTGAGGCACCGGCCGCCCGGAGCGCGGGATGCGAACGCTCGGCCGCCCACTCCACGTCCTGCGGATAGATGTTCCGCCCGTGGAGAATGATCAGATCCTTGATTCGCCCCGCGACGAAAACCTCGCCGCCACGGAGGAAGCCGAGGTCTCCGGTCCGGAGAAACGTCGCGCCTTCCCGTCCGTGAAGGCTCGCGCCCATCGTTCGGCCAGACTCCTCGGGACGTCCCCAGTAGCCCTGGGCGACACTCGGCCCGGAAACCCAGATTTCGCCAATCTGGTCCTCGGACCGTTCGATCCCTGCGGCCGGGTCGACGATTGCGACGAGGTGGCCCTCCGCGGGGCGCCCGCTGCTCACGAGTCGGGCGATCGTCGCGTCCTCGCCGGGATCGGAGGCCAGACCGCGTCCCAGCGCGGCGGCGTCGAGGGAGAGGATCACCGGACGCTGGCCAGATGGATGGCCCGAGACAAGTAACGTGGCCTCGGCCAGACCGTAACAGGGGAGAAAAGCCTCGGCACGAAAGCCGGCCGGCTCGAACGCCTCGGCGAATCGCTCCAGGGTCTCGGCACGGACGGGTTCGGCCCCGTTGAAGGCGACCTTCCACTGCGAGAGATCGAGCGCAGCTCGTTGTTCGTGCGTCGATTTCTCGACGCAGAGGTCATACGCGAAGTTCGGCGCCCCGCTGATCGTCGCGCCGGTCCGGCTGATCGCCTCCAGCCAACGGAGCGGGCGCTGGAGGAAGGAGACGGGGGACATCAGCGTGCTCGACCCGCCGCAGTAGAGGGTCTGAATCACGCCGCCAATCAGCCCCATGTCGTGGAAGAGCGGTAGCCAGAACACGCCCCGCTCGCCGGCTCTTGAGCCGAAGATGGCCTGAATGCGCCTGGAGTTGTCCATCAGGTTGCCGTGCGAGATCATCACACCCCTGGGTGCGGCCGTCGACCCGGAGGTGTATTGCAGGAAGGCCAGGGTCTCGGCCGAGGCGCCGGGATCTTTCCAGCCGGTACCGGCGGGGCCCGACTCATCGGAAACCAGGACCTCGACCCCCGAGAGTTCCGGGATGCCGCCCGACCATCGGACCGATTCGTTCTGGAGCAAATCGCAGGTCAGAACGACCGCGGGCCGGGCATCCTCGACGATTGAAATCAGGCGGGTCATCGGCCGGTTGGGACGCGGTGGATAGGCGGGAACGGCCACCACCCCCGCATACAGGCAGCCGAAAAACGCGACGAGAAAATCCAGCCCCGGCGGGTAAACCAGCAGCGCCCGCTCGCCGGCAAGACCCCGCGACTGAAGCCGGGCGGCCAGTTCCCGGACGACTCGATCGAGATCGCCGCGAGTCATCGCAAGGGCGCCGGTCGGCTCACCGTCGGGAAGGAAGGAGAACAGTTCGGCGGCTGGATTCTCGGCCGCGGATCGTCGCAGGAGCGAGACCAAGGTCTCCGCGCCGTCGATCGTCGCGTCGGGTGGTCGATCCATGAGATCACTTCGCCTCTTCCATCCGCTTCCTGAGGCTGAGCGGTCGCATGTCCGTCCAGACCTCCTCGATGTACGTCAGGCATTCCTCCCTGGGGCCTTCTCGGCCCGCGTCTTCCCAGCCGGGCGGATTCTCGCGATCGGCGAACCAGATCGAGTACTGTCCCTCCGGATTCACAACCACCTTGTAACGCCCCTGATCGTCGCTCGTCATCGCGGTCTCCTTCCGGGGGCCGATGCCCGACGTCGCAGGCCCTCGACTCACCTCGCCGCCGATCGTCTGTCGACAGCGGCTCACATCTCATGGGCCGAAAAACCTTGGGCCCCATTACCCCTGCAATTCAAATACCAGATCCTCGAAAATCCATTCCTTCATGATTTTGTGAGATCAAGCAACAGAAAGAACAATATTTATAGGCACAAGAGGTTGAAATCCCAGGCATTTAGGAAAACAAGTCCGAGCCGAATACAGGTGGGATGACGGGTGGACGGGGTGAGGCTGAGGAACCTCGCTCGAGCCGCTGAGGCGACGAGGCGCGAACGATCACCGGACGGATTATTGGCCGGTTCAGACTCTGATTTCCGTGGGAGAATGACTTTTCCTGCCTCTCGATCCCGCGGACGCCTTCACACGACGCGAGGCATCGGCCTGAATCGACGCTGTACCCTTTCGGACCTTCACGAGCCCGAGCTTCCAGTCGATCCTATTGGTTCCATGAACCACCACGCGATCCGGCACGATCCTTCGAGGCCGGCTGAGCGCGCTGCCTGGAAGGTGCGGCCCGCTCGGGAGCGAGGTTCCGGCGGCGTGCGCCGGGAGGGTCGTGGACGATGTCGACCGTCCTTGGAAACGAACCCATCCCTGAGGAATCCGTTACACGTCTCTAACACCATAGGCAGGCCCCTGGCCAGGCTTCAAGGGCGTTCTGGCGAAATTTCCGGGATGAGGGCCTTCCACGTTCTGGGTGAACTGCGGACCGTGGGTTGAAGGATCATGATCGGAGAACCTTTCGGCAGAAAGAAGATACGCCGATGGGGAGGCGACGTTCGAAATAAAAAAGCCGCAGTCCTGGATTTGGACTGCGGCCTGGTGGTGTGAGAGCCACCTCAGGGACTCGAACCCTGGACTTCAGCTTTACGAAAGCTGCGCTCTACCAACTGAGCTAAGGTGGCAGGCGTCGGCCGATGAGGCGCATGGAGCCAAACGGCGACCATGATTAAGGTAGAGTCGAAGCGTTCGAGTGTCAAGGGCGACTGGATTCCATCGGCTGGCTCGCCGGCTCTGGCTCAGGACCGTTTGACGAACGGGTTGGGCGTTCCTTCGAGTGGTCCGCCGGGTTCGGGTCGCCAGAGGGCAAGTTCTTCGATCTTTCGGGCGAGGGCGAAGTCGAGGTCGGTGATTCCTCCGGCGGAGTGCGTCTTGAGTTTCACCCAGACTTTCGCCCAGGTCACCGAGAGGTCGGCATGGTGGTAGGCGGCCTCGCAAAGAAAGCCGACGGCATTGACCAGCATCAATGTCGTCGGCCATCCGTCCGTACTGTATTTCCGCCGGAGCCAGCCGTCTTCGAGATACCATTCCGAGAGGCCATGCTCTCGGATTTTTGCCGTCACCTCCTCGTCGGAGTAGGTTTTCGGCTTCTCCTTCGGGTCACTCATCTCGGCAGCCTCCGTTTCTGGGGCGACGGCGGACAATCCGCTCGGAATCAGAAGCCCTTCCCCTTTGTCGTGAGCCGGACGCGGCCCACGTACATGTCGGCCGTGATGAAGAGGGTCGAGCCATCCTCACCCCAACCACAGTTCGCGGTGGCCTCTCCGGTGGCGAAGGTTCCCAGGTGGGTCCCGTCGGGGGAGAAGACAAGCACGCCGCCTGGGCCGGTCGCGAACAGGTTCCCCGAGGCGTCCACCTTCATCCCATCTGGCAGCCCCTTCTTCTGGGGCGAGACCGAACTCGTCACATCGGCGAAGACGCGGCCCTCGCCGAGCGTACCATCTTCCTTCACTGGGAAGGCCTTCCAGATCGCCCGGCGCGGATCGGAGTTGGCGACGTAAAGCGTTTTCTCGTCCGGCGAAAAGGCGATGCCATTGGGAAACGTCATCTCTTTTGTGAGAAGAGTCACCGCGCCATCGGTTGAGAGGCGATAGACTCCGTTGAAGTCCAGTTCCTTCGCCGGATCGTTGTTATTACCGAGGAGGCCGTAAGGCGGGTCGGTGAAGTAGAGATCGCCGTTCGACCGGTAAACGCCGTCGTTGGGGCTATTGAACCGTTTTCCCTGGTAGCGATCGGCAAGAGTGGTGAAGGTCTGGCCGTCGAGTCGGGCGACGCGGCGGTCGCCGTGCTGGCAGAGGACAAGCCGGCCCTTCGCGTCCATGATCAGGCCGTTGGAGCCTGGCTCACCGCCGCGGGGCGTCTTGCCGGTGTATCCGCTCGGCTTGAGGAAGACGCTGACTCCCTTGCCGTCTCGCCACTGGAAGACCGTGTTCATCGGGACGTCGGAGAACAGCAGGCGGCCCTCCGAGTGATCCCAGACGGGGCCCTCGGACCAGTCGAAGCCCTCGGCAATTCGCTCGACCCAGGAGTCCTTCGGGACGAGGGAATCGAAACGCGGGTCGAGCCGCTCGATCGTGCCGAGTGTCGGCCGGTCGGCCTTCTGGGCCTGGGCGCGGGCCGGGGTATTCAGTCCGAGGACGATCAGGGCGAGGGCGCCGATGGTCGACGGCCCTGCAAAGTATTGCGGTTTCATGGGTGCGGGTCCGGGTCCTGGGGATGGGTCCAACGGCCGGGGCCCTCGCGGCTTCCAGCCAGTTCCCCAGAGGTTATCCGGCGCGGAGCAGCGGGGCAACGGGCGACGTTCAGGCGCCCCGAGCCAGGGCAGGGGCGCGGGCGGGGTCAAACTCATCGAAGCAGTCAAGAAGTGCTCGAGCAGCAGCGTCCCAGGTGAACCGCGAAGATCGAGCGATGGCCCGTCCAGCGAGTTGATCGCGGCGGGCGGAATTGGCCAGAAGTTCCGTGATCGTGCGGGCAATCTGTTCGACGTCGGTCGGGTCGAAGAACAGACCGGCCTCACCGACGACCTCGGGGAGCGAACCGGCCCGGCTGGCCATGACCGGGGTCCCACAGGCCATCGCCTCGACGGCCGGGAGGCCGAAGCCCTCCAGCAGCGAGGGCTGAACCAGCGCGTAGGCCCTCGAATACAGAAAAGCGAGCTCCGCGTCGGGGACGAATCCGGTGAGGATCACCCGGGCGGCCAGTCCGTGGCGGGCGATCGCCTCTCGGATCATCGGAATCCCGGTATGAAAGACGTCGTGGATGTCGCCGGTGAGAACCAGCCGGACGTCATTGGACGCCGACCGTGCGAATGCCTCAATCAGCCTCGGAAGATTCTTGTGCGGGCTCAGGCCGCCAACATAGAGCAAGAACCGCTCGCCCGGTGAAAGGCCGTATCTTCCAAGAATCTCGGCGGATTCGGAGCCCTCGGGGCGCGGGCCGAAGATCGGGTCAGGCCCCTCGGTGATCAGGCGAATCCTCGGGTCGGGGCGGCCGAGCCAGCCTTCAATCGAGCGCCTGGACGCCTCAGATACCGTGACAATCCGGTCAGCCCACCGCGCGGCGGCCGTCTCCTTGAGTTGCCAGGCGATCCGACCGGCCAATCTCGGGAAGACCAGCTCGGGATGTTCCAGCGGAAGTGTGTCGTGCATCGTCACAATCAGCCGGCCGCAGTTCCAGACCGGGAAGAAGCTGTATGTGGCCGGGAAGTACATCGCGTCGAGGCCCAGCCGCGCGACAGCCCGCCCCATCGCGAGCATGTCGCCGAGACGACGGCGTCCCTGGGCCGAGGCCGCCCGGCTGGGTGCCTCGCCGACCTCGACCTTGATCCAATCGAAGCCCGGCGGGATCTCAACCGACGGAGCTGAAGGGGCGTCGATGAAGATGGTGAAGCGGTGGGGCGTCTCCTGCCGAGCGACCGCATCGACCAGTTGGCGAGCAAACCGACCGAAGCCGCGTCGGTTGGAGAGGCAGCTCCCGTCGATCCCGATCCTCATCATGACCGGTCTCCCGGTCGGGTCGCGCGGCCGGCGCGTCGTGGGGCCGCGCTGGCCTCGCGGCTGCCCTGAAGGTGCGGCGCGGGAACCGAGGCACGGCCGGGTCGAGTGGCCCGACGGCCAAGGCGACCAAACTGCCAGTAGGTCATTGCAATCACGACGGAGAGCCCGCAGCTCATGTAATACACCTGTTGCAAGGCCAGGCCCGCCGCGGCGAAAGCCCACCCCTTGCGTCGGGCGAGGAACGCGAAGAACGCCCGATTCAGTCCGGCGATCGCCGCGAGGCCCCCGATGGCGATCGTCCCGGCAACGGCCGCCGAGGCCACGGTCGGGGCGAGCGGGACCAGGGACGCGGCGATCCCCGAGAGACCAGTGAGCGCGACGCAGAGTTTCTGGGTCGCGCGAACGTTCAGGTCGGTCTCGACAATCCCCGTCCGCTTGATGAGGAGCATCCAGGGGACACCCCGTCGGAAAATGTCGGTGCGGACCATCTCGGCGAGGGTCCACCGTTTCATGTGGGTCGCCAGGACATCGCGAGCCAGAACGATCCGATATCCCGCGCGTGTGAGGCGATACCCCAGCTCGATGTCCTCGATCGCAGGCCTCGGATAAAGCCGCGGGTCGAAGCCCCCGAAGTCGAGGAAGAGGTCGCGGCGGATCATCCCGCAGCCGGTCCAGAAGGTGTGGACCGGTCGGACTTCTCCGTGGAACCGCCCTTGCTGGTGGACGAAATGGTGGAGCAGATTTCGGTACTGACTCACGATACCCGGCGCGGCGGGATCGTCATCGTACGAGCCGAACAGGGCCGCGAGGTCGGGATCCGCGTGAAAGCGGGCCAGTGCCCGGGTTATCGCCTCGGGATGTACGGCGACGTCGGCGTCCAGGAAGAAGATCAGGGGGGCTGAGGCTCGCTGGGCGCCGAGGTTGCGGGCCGCGGCCGGACCCTGTGGCCGGTCGAGTCGAACAACGACCGCCCCGGCTCGCTCCGCAACGCCGAAGGAATCGTCGGTCGAGCCATCGTCCACGACAATCAACTCAAAATCGGCCGCGCTCGAGTCGCGAAGCCGACGGAGGCACCGCTCGAAGTCGCGGCCACCGTCGCGGACGGGGACCACCACCGAGAGCGACGGCCTCCGCGGCCCCGGGCTCGCCGGACCGGCGGGGACATCGTCCATGATTCACCCTCGCCCGTCAGAACGGGCCACGTGCCGGAATGCGTCTCCGTCCTTGGGATCGCCCGAACACGCGCCCGCGACCTACAGCGACGGAGCGGGGCGATCACCTCGCCGCGTTCTCGTCGAGCAGCCTGGATCTCGGCCGCATCGTCGCTATACTGTCGCGACGTGCGGCGGGAATGTAGCCGGAACCCTTTCCTCTGTCAACGCGGCCACCGCAGGGTCGCGATCTTGCCGACACTGTCCGGACAAGGCCGGGCCTGTTGTGTTTCGGCCGTCCCCCGACCCCTCCTGAAGGAAAAGACGCGAGTCCTTGGAGCCGAATGGGCGGCGCATTCGGCGTCGGCCCGGTAATCCGTCAAGAAACCTCTGTCATTCGCAGAGGAGATGCCCTCACATCGCCGATCACAAATCGTGCCCGCCGCGCGGGACGAGCGGCCGAACCGCCGCCTCGCGCCGCCGAGGAGACCGATCGCCTCATGCTCTTTAGCTCACCCCTGTTCCTGTTTCTGTTCCTGCCTCTGGTCCTGGCGATGTTTTTCCTCGCTCGGGGCACTGGCCGGAATATGGTCCTGCTCGTCGCCAGCCTGGGCTTCTACGCCTGGGGCGAGGGACGCTACGTGCTGGTCATGGCCGCGATCATCGCAGTCAACTACGCGGCAGCCCGACGACTGGAATGGCTGCCGAGCCCGGCACGAAAGCGGTTCCTGCTCGCGGCGACCATTGCGGTCGATCTGATCGGACTGATCGCGTTCAAGTACGCGAATTTCCTGGTCGACAACGTCGACTCGATGCTCGGCGTCTTTGGATCGTACCAGATTCACCTGGGCCCGGTTCACCTGCCACTGGGCATCTCGTTCTTCACATTCCACGCGATCTCATACCTGGTCGACATCCATCGGGGCCAGGCGAGGGCGGGAGGGCCTCTCACGTTCGCCCTCTACATGACCTTCTTCCCGCATTCGATCGCCGGCCCGATCGTCCGATACGGCGACATCGCCGGCCAGCTCGTCGATCCGGCGATCACAACGGAGGCATTCGCGCGCGGCGTGCGGCGGTTCGTCATCGGACTCGCGAAGAAGATGCTGATCGCCAATCCGGTTGCGACGGTCGCCGAGGCCGTCTTCCAGGCGCCCACGAGCGATCTAACCGCCTCGGTCGCCTGGCTGGGCGTTGTCAGCTACACCTTGCAAATTTACTTCGACTTCTCGGGATATTCCGACATGGCGATCGGCCTGGCGGCCATGTTCGGGATCGACTTCCGCGAGAACTTCGATCGTCCCTACATCGCCCGATCGGTCACGGAGTTCTGGCGCCGCTGGCACATCTCGCTCTCGACTTGGTTTCGCGATTATGTGTATATCCCTCTCGGCGGCAATCGAAGGGGCCCGTTGCGGACCTACGCCAATCTGTTAATCGTCTTCGCGCTCTGCGGGATGTGGCACGGCGCGAGCTGGAATTTCTTGGTCTGGGGCCTCTTTCACGGCGTCCTGCTGGTGGCCGAGCGGATGGGGCTCGGGCGTTGGCTGGAGAGGCAATCCCCGGTGGTTGGTCACGTCCAGACGATGCTCGCGGTGATGATCGGCTGGGTCTTCTTCCGCGCGGAGAGCGTTGGGGAGGCATTCGGCATCCTGCGATCGATGGCCGGATTCGGGACGGGAACGGGCGTGGAGTATCACCCGTCCGTGTACCTCGACCCCCTCGTGATGCTGGCGATGACGGCGGGCGTGATCGGCTCCATGCCGGTTGCTGCCTGGATGGTCCGGGCGAGGGAACGGATGGTCGAGACGGCCTGGGTCTCGCTTCGGCCAGTCTTGCGGGGAACGCTCGACATGATCGAACTGGGCTCCCTGGGGCTGATGTTCCTGGCCTCGTCGATGTTCCTGGCCGCCGGAACGCATAATCCGTTTATCTATTTCCGGTTCTGATCCGAGATCCGAACCGAGGCCCCGGTGGAGGCGCCCGGATGAATCCAACCCGACACACCGAGCCCAGCACCCGTCGACGGCCCGCTCGCGTTTATCGGAGGGTTGTCGACACGGTTTGCCGAGGGCGCCGAGTTCGCTGGGCGGATCGGCTTCTTATCACCGGGTTCCTGGCGGCGATCTCGACGCCGGTGCTGGCGATGCTGCTCGGCCTGGATGCCGGGACAAACTTGCACGAGAACCGTCAACGGGTCAGGCCACCGTCGTGGCCCCGAAACTTGAGAACCCTGTCCGCATTCCCGCGCCGGTTTGAGAGCTTCTTTAATGACAGCTTCGGATTCCGCGAAACGCTGATCCAGTGGCTCAGCCGGGCCGAGGTCGAGGGGCTGGGGGTCTCGTCGTCGCCGCAGGTCATTATCGGCCGAGAGGGATGGCTTTTCTTCGCGGGCCTCGGTGCGAGAGAATACCTCCGCGCCACCGAGCCCTTTCGTCCCGAACATCTCGAGCGATGGTCGCGGATGTTCCAGGAACGGCACGACTGGCTCGCCTCGCGAGGGATTCGTTACCTCGTCGTGATCGTCCCGAACAAGGCGACGATCTATCCGGAATACTTGCCCGCCTCCGCGAACCGAGTCGGCCATCGATCGCGTTTCGACGAGATCCTGGAACACCTGAACTTGCACACGGATGTCCAGATTCTCGACATGCGAGCGTCCTTCCTTCGCGAGAAGACGAAGGAACAGCTCTACTACCGAACGGACACCCACTGGAACGGCCGAGGGGCTTACCTCGGAAGCGTGGAGATTGTCCGGGCGCTCTCGGCGTGGTTCCCGGCGATGAAACCTCGTCCGCGATCGGATTATGAATCGGTCTCTATCCCGCATCCTGGTTTCGACCTGGCGGGAATTCTTGGCCTCTCGGATCGGCTCGTCGACACCGCTGACGAGCTGGTCGACCGAGCGGCACCGGTGGTCCAGAGGCTTCCACTGGAATGCCGGATGCCGCGAGGGTCGACCGAGCTCCAACGGCCGTTCGCGATCGAGCACGAGGCTCCGGGACTCCCGCGTGGAGTTTTGTTCCACGACTCGTTCAATGTGGCACTGGCCCAGTTCCTGCCAGAGCACTTCCGCCGGCTCGCCTGTGTCTGGAAGTACACGCTCGACCGCGAGGTCATCGAGCGCGAGCATCCGGACGTGGTGATCCAGGAACTGGTCGAGCGATCGCTGATGTGGAATCTCCCCGAGTTCCGCGACGACGACAAACCGAACCTCACCCAGGTCTGGCTGGGGCCGGATCGACGGGATCAGTCGTCGAGATCGAGGTAGGGGCGACAGTATTCGAGCAATTCCAGATCGGCCAGTTCCTGCTCGAGAGAGTGCCGCGACGGCTTTTCCAGCAGGCTGGCGCGAACCTCGCCGATGAGTCGGAGGGCAAACTCGCGCCGGGCGCGCTGGAGTGCCTGGCGGAAGGCGCCCGGAGAGATGGGCCGCTTGAGTCGCTCGGCGAGACGTTCGGCCCACTCCTTCGAGGTGAGCCCGGGCTCGTCGACGCGGAGCCGAAGAATCGTGTGATGGGGCTGTCCGGTCCGGCGTTCCATCTCATCGAGGGCGGCCCAGGCGCGATCCAGAAGGTCGGCCCGCCAGCTCAGGAGGAACTGGCGGTCGAATTGCTCGAGTCCCTCATCGACGGCGGAGGGCTCGTTCTGACCCGGGACGATCGCCGAGGCACCGTCCCGGCGCCGCTTGCGATAGTAATCCTTCATCAGATTCTGGACGGCCCGCTTGACGTAGTCGCGGAACCGCCCGCGGCTGGGATCGCCGTGGCGGAAGTCGCCGCGGAGGAACCGGACGGCGAACTCCTGATCGAGTTCCTCGGCGGCGTCGGGATCCTTGAGGGCCTTGAGCAGGTACCGATGGACGGCGCCCGCATATCGGCACATCAACTGTGACATTGCCAGGCTGACCTGTTCCGGTGTCCCGGACTTCGCCTCGAAGACCAGGTTCCACTGGGTGGACAGGTCTGAGAGGCGCGGCTCGGCCTCGACCTTCTCCACGGCGACCGCCTCCCGGGCCCCTGGCCCGTCCCATCGTCGCACGCCCCGGCCGGTGCCGGGCCTCTTACTCATCTTAACCGATGGCCCGCCCGGTTGCGAAAACCCGCGCCTCGAAAAAATTCGTCTCCCCGGCAGACAGTCCATGCAATCGCCCGTAGGAGAAAACGAAGGAGGTCGGCCCCGGGGCAATGAAAGCCCCCGACGGCCCGACGCATGACCGCCTCGATCCTGACCTTGCCGCGTGAGGAGCCATGGCGATGAGACCCCACGACTTCCTGAGTGCCGAAGGGGCACGGCACTGGTTCCTCGACACACCCGAGGCCCAGGTCCTGAGCGCCGGCCGCGAGCGGGAATTGCTGCTCGAACTGGATCAATGCCGACGCGGTTTACTCCACGCAACCCGACGTCCTGACGGATCGGCCTGGGATCTCTCCAGGCCCGACGCCGAGTTTCGCCGGGCGGTTCGCGGGCTCGGCCACAGTCCCGAGTCAACCGGGACCGAACCGCTCCCGGATCTGGCCCGCCGATACGACGAGATCCGAGGCCGGCTCGCGATGGCCAACGCACGTCTGGTCATGTACATCGCCCGGCGCTACCTCAACCGGGGCATCGCGCCGGCCGACCTGCTCCAGGAGGGGTTTTGTGGGTTGCTCGAGGCGATCGATCGCTTTGATCCGGTGAACACGACGAGGCTGGCGACCTACGCCTCCTGGTGGATTCGCCAGGCGATTCAACGAGCCATCGCCGATGGCAGTTACCCGGTCCGGCTCACACCCCGGCAGGTCCGCCGGCTGGCGCAGTCGTTGCCCAGCCATCACCACGACGAGCCGACAACCTCGCCCAACACGCCTGACGACCCGGCCGAACCAATCTTGTCCTCGGAAGTCGAGCCGGCGGCGGCCTGGTACGAACTGGCCGCGATCCGGCCCAGGGTCTCGCTCGACGCCGCTTCCGGTCGCGAAGACTCGACGCCGCTGGCCGAAATCCTCGCTTTTCCCTCCGATGACGAGCGCGACACCAACGATCAGGTTGAGTCGGTCCATTCGCTCCTCGACGCTCTGAATCCCCGGGAGCGAATGGTCGTCAAGCTCCGGTACGGCCTGGAGGGGAACGCTCGACACTCGCTCAGCCAGATCGGTGAGGTCCTCGGCGTCTCCAAGGAGCGTATCCGACAGATCCAGGACCGGGCTCTGCGGAAGCTTCGCGAGGTCGCTGTCCCTGACGAAGCAGCGCCCGCGACCGCTGGGCGATCTGTCGGTTGAGAGCCCGGTGCGCCCGAGGAATTCTCGGTCGAGTCGCGATGGCTTCTCCCATTGGGGGGAAAGACCGAACCACAGTCCGTCTCGCCGATCGGTCAGGATCCCTGGCCCGCCACTCCTGGTTCACGCTACCCTGAAAGGAGTCGGATCTCGCCCGATGGCCCGGTTGGGTCGCGAGAGATGAGCCGAGTCCCCCAGCCCCGCGAAGTCGATCCATCATGGCCGATCCCACGATCAAGGTCCCCGAGAATGCACCTGGACCGTTCTACGTGGACGAAACTTGCATCGATTGCGACCTCTGCCGCGAGACCGCACCCGATAACTTCCGCCGCGACGAGGAGAGCCGTCGAAGCTTCGTGACCCGGCAGCCCGAAGGCTCCGAGGAGGAGGCGGCTTGCCGATCCGCGATGGAGGAATGCCCGGTCGAGGCGATCGGTCGCGATGGTGGAGAGGCCACCTGATCGGATCGCTCACCGCGATCGCGCCGACCGCTCGCGATCGAGGATCAGCCGGTCGAAGGCGGAAAGCAGATCCTCTCGGTGCGAGTACGGACCCGGCCGATAGGCTCGCGAGCCGAGTCCAAGTTGCATCTGCTCGCAGACGTGCCAGTCTTGCCGGTTGGTGAGGTCCCAGAAGCCGACGGCGTCCGCGGGGTCAAAGTCCGGATCGGCGAGTGCGTCGGGATGGAAAAGCCACTCGCAAACAACCTCCGTCTGGCCGGTCCCTCGGGGCCAGAGGGCGTGAGTCATCACATAATCCGGGTGCAAGCTCAGCAGCAGGTTCGGCAGGACCGCGTAATAGTAGACGTGCCGGCACTCCGAGGGGCCAAGTCCCGGCAGGCAGGCCCGTCGTGACCGGCCATCGGTTGAAAGCGTCGCGACTCCGTCGCGAAGCGCCATCCGGCCGCCGAGATACCCATCGTCGGCCGGCTCGTTCTCGCCGCTCAGATAATGCGAAAGCTTCTGGAGCGCGGGATGAACTCCCGGACAGTGCAGGCATTCCGAATAATTGTGGATCAGTAGCTTCCAGTTGGCCGCAACGTCGTAGATGATCCGTTGACCAACGCGAAGCTCACCCATCGCCCAGGCCCGGAACTTCTCGTCCATTCCGGCGAGCTGGTCGCAGAGTGAATCCGGCGGATGCTGGTGGAAGTGAACGAAGACGAGACCGTCCCAGACCTCTACCGAGAGGCCGATCAGCGGGTAATCCCTGGTCTGAAAACCCTCGACACGCTCCATGTGCGGCGCGCCGACGAGCTGGCCGTCGAGGTTGTAAGCCCAGGCGTGATAGGGGCATCGGATCGTCGATCCGGTGGAACCCGAGGGTGCCTCGCAGAGCCGGGTGCCCCGGTGCCGGCAGACGTTGTAAAACGCCTGAATCGCGCCGCTGTCTCCCCGAACGAGGATCAGGCTCTCCCCAGCGACCTCCCGAAGCAGGTAATCCCCACGCGACGGGATCTCCTCGGCCCGACTCGCGTAGAACCACATGGAGCCAAAGAACCACTCCTGCTCCTCACGGAAATACGCCGGATCGACATAGTAGCGCGCCGGTAGGCTGGTTGCCATCGAGGTCATCTCGGACATCGGTAAAATCTCCGGTGGGAGGCCATCGCCGGACCCCGCTCGAACATCGTAATCCGCTCGCTGGAACGCCCACAAGCATGGAGATGACCTCTTCTTCATCATCCGATTCCTTCCGCGGCGACAAACTAGAGAAGCTGTACTGGCCGCGCGGGATGCCCCGTTGGCGGCGTCCGGTAAATCTGAGAATCACGGGGGCTTCGGCCGATATAGAGAAGGCGACGGCCGCCCATCGAAGGCGGATCGCGTCGACGACGAGCACAGCCGAGAGATCGCAGGAGGCGACGGATGAGACGGGCGATGATGGGCGGCGTGGTCGGGGTCTGGATGGTGCTGGTGATCTCGGCGGGAGTGGCCGAGGCGGCGTCCTGGGCCGATCGGATGTTCTCCGAGAACCGACACAATTTCGGGCCTGTGCCGCGAGGTGCGAAGGTCAAGCACGACTTCTTGATGACCAACCACCTACCGGAGCCGGTCACGATTCTGGGCCTCCGGCCGTCGTGCGGCTGCACCAGCGGACGTGCGAGCGCCTCGGTGGTAGGACCGGGTCAGTCGGCCGTGATCGAGGCGCAGATGGACACACGGAACTTCGTCGGGGAGAAGTCCACGGTCCTTTACGTCTCGATGATGACGGCGAGCGGACGCGAGGCGGAGACCGGGCTGGGGGTCAGTTCGATGATCCTGAGTGACATCGTTCTGAACCCGGGCGCGATCGACTTCGGCGCCGTCCGGAAAGGGGAATCGCCGACCCAGACTCTGACCATTGACCGGATCAACCTGGAGGGCTGGCGAGTGCATCGGATGGTCTCGGGGTCGCGGGTGCTGAACGCGCAGCTCGTTGAGACTTCTAGGCAGGGCGGGGCGGTGAGCTACCAGCTCTCCGTCGGCCTCAAGCCCAATGCACCGGCTGGGCTTGTCCGGGACGAAATCCGCATTCTGAGCAATGATCCGGAGACGCCGAGCATCCCGGTCATGGTGACGGCCTGGATCCGGGGCGAGCTCTCGGCCTCGCCGTCGATCCTCTCGATGGGGCAGGTGCATTCGGCCAGTGGTGTTCAGGGGCGGTTCGTGGTCCGGGGAGCGCACCCGTTCGCGATCGTCGGGATCGAGGGGAACGGCGATGGTTTCACCGCGACGGCTCCGACCAACGCCCGACAGACGGTGCATGTGATCACGGTGACGTATCGACCCGAGCAGGGAAGCTCTCGTGGCGACCTGCGACGGAGCTTCCGCGTGCTTACCGATCTGCCCAACGAGCCGCCGGTCGACCTGACGGCAATTCTGCACATTGATCCCTGATCCGGTCGGCGGAAAGAGTTCGCCCGCACAGGAGAAAATCGGGCGTCCTTCGACTATAATACGGGGACCAGGCGAGGAGGGAGGCACGTCATGAGCCATCGCCGGGACGATCCTGGCCCCGTATCCGTCACCGTGCCAACTTCGGCTTCGGGGGTGGTCGAGGAGGTTGAGGTCCGCGGGCACATCGTGGACTCGCTCCTCCTACCGAAGATCCTCGACCGCATCCTTTTGATGGGCGGGAACTTCGAGATCCGCGAGTGCATTATCGGGGTCCGGCGCTCGGACCCTAGCTACGCCCGGATCGCGATTCGGGCGCCGGATCCGGAGTCGCTGGCGGCGATCCTCGGCGACCTGGTCGAGCATGGAGCCTCGCCAGTCCATCCGGAGAATGCCTCTGTCGTCGCGGCGGATGTCGCGGGTGCCTTCCCCGACGGATTCTACAGCACGACCAACCAGCCGACCGAGGTTCGCCTTGGCGGGCGATGGGTCAACGTCGACAGCCAGGAGATGGACTGTGGGATCGTCGTGGACCGGGCGGGCGGCCGGGCACGCTGCCTTCCGATGACCCACGTTGAGATCGGGATGCCGATCGTGGTCGGCCACGCCGGAATCCGGGTGCAGCCGATCGAGCGATCGCGCGAGGTCGGCGCTTTTGGTTTCATGGGCTCAACCGTTTCCAGTGAGAAGCCGAAGTCGGCGAGCTTGCAGGGCGTTGTCGAGACGATCCGGTCGACGCGAGCCGCGGGCAAAAAAGTGTTGCTCGTCGGCGGGCCGGCGATCGTGCATACCGGCTCGGCGCCCCACGTCGCCCGGCTGATTCGCGAGGGATGGATTCAAACCCTTTTTGCAGGGAATGCCCTCGCCACTCACGACATCGAGCAGGCCCTCTACGGGACCAGCCTGGGCGTCTCCCTCTCGCGCGGCGAGCCGATCGAGCACGGTCACGAGCATCACCTTCGGGCCATCAATACCATCCGCCGCCTCGGCGGGATCGCCCAGGCCATCGAGTCGGGCGTCCTGAAATCCGGGATCATGTACGAGGCCACCCGCGCTGGGATCGACGTGGTTCTGGCCGGCTCAATCCGCGACGACGGCCCTCTCCCCGAAGTCATCACCGATACCCTGGCCGCCCAGGACCGAATGCGCGACGCTATCCGCGACGTCGGCTTCGCCCTTTTGATCGCGACGGCGCTGCACTCGATCGCAACCGGCAACCTCCTGCCAGCCAACGTGAAGGTGGTCTGCGTCGACATCAACCCGGCGACCGTCACCAAGCTGGCCGATCGCGGCACCTTCCAGACAATTGGCATGGTGACCGACGTCGAACCATTCCTTCGATCGCTCTGTTCCTTGTTATAGTTCCTTGCAAATTGTTCTTTGTCATTTGTTATTGGTGGGCTATCGAACATGGCCGCCCCATGGTCAGTCCTCGCCCACGGAGACGAGTCGCCAGAAACAAATAACAAATGAAGTCATCATAAATGACAAGAATCTTGATGTGTCCGCCGGATTATTTCGGCATTGAGTACGAGATCAACCCCTGGATGAACGTCCGGGTGGGGAGCGACACGGAGCGATCGCGCCGGCAGTGGGGAGATCTGGTCGCCGAGCTGGAGCGACTGGGAGCGACGATCGAGCAAATGGAGCCGGTCCGCGGCCTTCCCGATCTGGTCTTCACGGCCAATGCGGGGCTAGTCTATGGAAACACGTTCCTTTGCTCAGAGTTCCGGTATGAGGTGCGCCAGGGAGAGGCGGAGCACTTCGCGGCGTGGGCGAGCGCGCACGGGTTCGAGGTCGTGCGGATGCCGCCGGGATATCACTTCGAGGGTGCCGGCGACGCGCTCTTTTGCGGCGAGACGCTTTTCGCCGGCTATCGGTTCCGGAGCGACGTCCGGAGCCACCAGTGGGTCGCCGATCGGCTCGGGGTCGAGGTCCTGCCAATGGAGCTGGTCGATCCACGATACTATCACCTCGACACCTGCTTCTGCCCACTCGCACCCGGCTGTGCGATCTACTATCCGGGCGCCTTCGACGAGTACGGTCGGTCCGTCCTGCGGGACCGGATTCCGAACCTCATCGAGGCGGCGCCCGAGGAGGCCGCCTCGTTCAGTTGTAACGCAGTGGTGGTCGGTCGGTCGGTGATTCTGAATCGCGGGGCGTTGAAGCTTGCCGATGCGCTCCGCGAGGCCGGCTTCCAAGCCCACCCACTGGAATTCTCTGAGTTCATCAAATCGGGCGGAAGCGCCAAGTGCCTGACGCTCTATCTGAGTCAACCACCCTGGCAATCCATCTAGCCCTTAACCAAGCGTGATATATAGTCCACGGGCAAGATTCTCGAGGAAAAGCTCGAAGACCCCCGAGGTTTCTGGAATAATAGAGGTACGAACACATCCTCATCATTCCAGGACAAAGGGGGCCTTCGAGTGAGCG
>DAIDKV010000112.1 GCA_027449865.1 Planctomycetales bacterium | reverse complement strand
GCCGGGAGGGAGAAGACGAGCGGGTCCGATGCCCGTCGAGGGGTTGATTGTAGGGGGGGGCCGGCGCGGGGGTCAAGGCACTCGATTCTCCCGTCGCCATCGATGGGGGAACCGGCCGGACACGGTCATACCGGGCTTATTTCGGCGGGACAGGGGGTGTGGCATGATCCGCTGGTTCGGGTCGAGCGGGGCGAATCGATTCGGATTGGCTGACGGCGCACTGTGGGTGGATGCCGGCTCTGGAGTAGACGGCTTTTTTGCAGACGGGGCAGATGGGGCGGGTCGAGATCGGGACGTGCCAGTGCTTCTGCGCCACGAGCGGAGACCCCTTTCGAGATGGGGCGCCCCCGGGATCGCCGGGGGATCGCCATTTTGGTTCGGTGGGGGATGTAGAACACGGAATCAATAGCGACCGCGTCCGCCGCTCCGATATCCGCCGCCACCGCCACCACCGTATCCGCCGCCGCCATATCCGCCGCCGCCGCCATATCCGCCGCCGAAACCGGCGTCAAGGCCGCCGCTGCGATACTTCCGAGGCTTGGCGTTATCGACCGTCAACTTCCGGCCGACGACCTCACGGTCCTGCATTCCCTTGATGGCGGCCTGGGCTTCGGCGTCGCTCGCCATTTCGACATAGCCGAAACCCTTTCCGAGCCCGGTCTGGCGATCGCGCATGATCTCGACACTCTGGACGGTGCCAAACTCGGTGAAGATGCCTTCGAGTTCGGCGTCACTCACTTCCCGGGGGAGATTCCCGATGAACAACCTCGTGGCCATGGCGGCAGCTCCATGAAAACTCGGGGCCCGCCGCTCCTCCTGCGGGTCGTCCCTGGGTGACTCGGGATGGAAGCGGCCCGTGCGGTCGGGCCGGATGGGACGAGAAGGGCGGGCGCGAGGAGTTCGCCGCGGGGCTGGCCCGGTCTCGGCTCGAGGCGGGCGATCCCTGCCCGGGGGGGTGCCGCGAGGGAACGTCCTCACCTCGCGGCCATGCTCGGATCGGTCGGCCGGCAGGAATTCTGGCGGGGACGGATCAAGGCAAGAGGATTTCAGGTGCCTCGGCGAAGGGAGTTCGCCGGGCGAAAGGCCGAACGAGCCTGGGGGCATGATTCGGCCGGGTTCTGTCGCTTGCGGATCAATAGCGACCGCCGCCTCGACCACCGCGGCCGCCGCCACCGCCGCCGCCATAGCCGCCGCCGCCACCATAGCCGCCGCCGCCACCACCGCCGCTCCGAGGCTCACGGGGACGAGCCTCGTTCACCGTCAGGCGACGGCCGTTATGCTCCTGGTCGTGCAGGCCCTGGATGGCGGCCTGCGCCTCGGCCTCGCTGCCCATCTCCACGAAGCCGAACCCCTTGCTACGACCCGTGTCGCGATCCTGGATGACCTGTGCGCTCTGCACGGTCCCGAACTCCGAGAACAACTGCTCCAGGTCCGAGTCATTGACCTGATAAGCGAGGTTCCCGACGTACAATTTCCTGCCCACCATCATGCTCCACGAAGGGGTGTCCGACCCAACGATCGTCTCACGGGTCGCATCGAAACGGGGGGGGCCGACACGGACGGCCCGGCCGGAGGGAAGGCGAGAGGGGCAGGCGAGGACGGTATCGCGTGGATCGACGTCGCGGGCTCCTTCGTATTCCAACGCATCGATTATAACCCGCTCGCGACCCTGGTGAAAGGGCATTCCGCCCGACGCTTCCCATCTTGCCCCGAGCGCTCTCCCGAGCCGGTCAGAAATTCCCGGCCGATCCTCTCTTGCCCCGGATCTCTACGATATCGTGTCGTTGAGATCCCATCTGGACCTTTCGCGAGGAGTTCCTCGTTCCATGGAATACCGATTTCTGGGCGGTTCCGGATTCCGCGTCCCGGTTTTGAGCCTCGGCACTGGGACCTTCGGAGGCGGTGGCGAGCTTTTCAAGGCGTGGGGCGTGACCGAGGTCGCGGAGGCCACCCGGCTGGTCGACCTGTGCCTCGACGCGGGCCTGACCCTGTTTGACTCGGCCGACATTTACTCTCAGGGCAGGGCCGAGGAAATTCTGGGAGCGGCCATCAAGGGACGGCGCGATCGGGTCCAGATCTCGACCAAGGGGACCTTTCGCTCCGGGACCGGCCCGAACGATGTCGGCTCGTCGCGGTTTCACCTGATCCGGTCGGTCGAGGCGAGCCTCCGACGCCTTGGAACCGATTTCATCGACCTCTACCAGCTTCACGGCTTCGACGCGATGACCCCAGTCGAGGAAACGCTCGGCACGCTGAACGACCTCGTCCGCGCCGGCAAGATCCGCTACATCGGCTGCTCCAATTTCTCGGGCTGGCACCTGATGAAGTCGCTGGCGGTTTCGGAGCGGTACGGGTGGGCGCGATATGTCGCCAATCAGGCGTATTACTCGCTGGTCGGCCGCGATTTCGAGTGGGAGCTGATGCCGTTGGCGGTCGACCAGAAGGTGGGGACCGTGGTCTGGAGCCCGCTCGGTTGGGGAAGGCTCACGGGTAAGATCCGGCGCGGCCAGCCGCTCCCGTCAACCAGCCGGCTTCAGAGCAAGCTCGCGACCGAGATCGGCCCCCAGGTCCCCGAAGAGTACCTCTATCGGGTCGTCGACACACTCGACGCGATTGCGGCCGAGACGGGCAAGTCGGTCCCGCGGATCGCCCTGAACTGGCTGCTCCAGCGCCCGAGTGTCTCGACCGTGATCATTGGGGCGCGGAACGAGGAGCAATTGCGGGAGAACCTCGGAGCGGTCGGCTGGAACCTGACTCCGGATCAGGTCGCCCGCCTCGACGCCGCGAGCGCGACTCCGATGGCGTATCCCTACTGGCACCAGCGCGGATTCGTCGAGCGTAACCCCTTCCCCGCCGGTTGATCGCCGAGGGATTCCGGAGGAACCACGAAACATACGGAAAACACAAAAAAGAGAGAATGTCTGAATTTCCTTGAGACAGTCTTACTTTCGTGCCTTCGGTGTTTTTTGTGGTCCCTCCGGTACTCATCCGCGTCCGACGTACGGCATCTTCGTCGCCATGACGGTCAGGAACAGGACGTTGGCGTCGAGCGGGAGGCTGGCCATGTAGACGACTGCACGGGCGACGTGTTCCACGTCGATCCTGGGTTCGGGCTTCATCGAGCCGTCGGGCTGGAGGACTCCGTTCGTCATCCGTGCGGTCATCTCGGTTGCCGCGTTGCCGATGTCGATCTGTCCGCAGGCGATCTCGTACGGGCGGCCGTCGAGCGCCGTCGATTTTGTGAGGCCGGTGATCGCGTGCTTCGTCGCCGTGTAGGGAGCGGAATTGGGCCTCGGGGCGTGCGCCGAGATCGAGCCGTTGTTGATGATTCGGCCCCCTCGCGGGTCCTGCTCCTTCATGAGACGAAATGCTTCTCGGGTGCAGAGGAACGCCCCGGTCAGGTTCGCGTCGACCACCCGTCGCCAGTCCTCCAGGGAGAGATCTTCGAGAGGGACAGGCGGGGCACTGGTGCCGGCGTTGTTGAAGAGCAGGTCGAGCCGGCCGAATCGGTCCTTCGCAGCCTGGAAGAGGGTACGAACCGCGGACTCGTCACCGATATCGGTTGGGACGGCGAGGGCCCGGGATACGTGGCCCGACGGGCGGGCGTACTCGATCGTTGCCTGAAGAGCATCGGGTCTTCGGCCAGCCAGGACCACGTTGTAACCTTCGGCGAGCAGGGCGAGGGCCGTCGCCCTCCCAATTCCCGAACCGGCTCCCGTCACGATGGCTGTTCGTCCCTCGACGCTCACCGGATCCGCCATCCGAAGGCCTCCCTGGGGTCAGAACGGATGGTCACCTTCCTGGATCGGCTCGGCCACGGTGGAGTGGTTCTCGAACCGCATCAGGCTCTTCTCGAAGGTGAGCTTCACGTCGTCGGTCCGTCCGTTTCGGTTTTTTGCGACGATCAGGTCCGCGGTTCCGGGCTGATCGTTCGCGTCGTAGTAGTCGGGGCGATGGAGGAGCAGGACGATGTCCGCGTCCTGCTCGATGGCGCCCGATTCGCGAAGATCGGCCATCCTCGGACGGCGGTCTTCCCGGCTCTCGACCGCCCGGTTGAGCTGCGAGAGAGCGATGACCGGAACCTCCAGTTCACGGGCGAGCGTCTTGAGCCGCCGGCTGATCTTGGCGATCTGCTCCTGTCGGCTGTCGCGGGCGTCCTCGGAGTCGACGAGCTGGATGTAGTCGAGAACGATCAGCCCAAGCTTGCTCCGGAGCTTCAACCGACGCGCCGAGGCGGTGATTTGCAGCATGTTTCGGGCGGGCGTGTCATCGATGAAGATCGGAGAACCCTTGCTCAGCTCACCGAAGGCCTTGCCGAGCTGCCCCATCTCACGCGGACCCAGGCCCATGCCGGTTCGGAGCTTGTAGCCGTCGATCCGGGATCGGGAACAGAGGAGGCGCTCGGCGATCTCCTGGTGCCCCATTTCGAGGCTGACGCAGAGAACGGTTTTTTTGAGCTCGATCGCCGCGTGGTCGCAGATGTTCAGCGCCAGAGCGGTTTTGCCCATGCTCGGCCGGGCCGCCAGGACGATCAACTGGCCGGGCTGGAAGCCTCCGGTGATGTCGTCGAGGTCGATCAGTCCCGACCCGACACCCGTAACGGCGTGCCCGCCGCTCTCGGCCCGGGCGGCGATGGCGTCCATCGCACGAGTCATCACGTCCTTGAGTTCGATCGTGTCGCCCTGAACCTGTTCCTCGGCGATCGCGAAGACCTTGCGTTCGGCGGCTTCCAGAAGTTGCTGCGCGGTGAACTGGTTGGAGTAGCCGTCGCGAATGATCTCGGTGGCGCTCTCGATCAGTTGACGGGTGATCGCGCGTTCGCGGACGATCCCTGCGTAATAACGGGCATTGGCCGCGTGCGGGACGCTGTCCGTAAGCTCGCGCAGGGTCTCGTCGCCGCCGATCTTCTCGAACTTGTCGCGACGGAGAAGCTCGTCGGCCAGGGTGATGGCGTCGATCGCCATCCCCTGGTCGTACATTTCCCGGATCGTCTGGTAGATGATCTGGTGGATGTCTCGGTAGAAGTCCGAGACGGTCAGGGTAGGGACAATTTCGTGCAGGACGTCGTTGTCCCACAGGATGCTGCCCAGGACGCTCTGCTCGGCTTCGAGATTTTGGGGCGGAAGCCGATCCCCGAGCACCGAGAGATCTGGCCGGGTGGCCCGACCCGACCCGTTACCGTTGCCATGACCATTTCCGTTGCCGTTGTAGGGGCCCCGGCCATTTCCCGACCCTTGGTATCCCGCCGCCATGGCTCGTCAAGCTCCGTGGCTATCGCCTCGTCGGCCAGCTCGACTCGTGGGGTGAGATCGCCCTCGGTCCGCGGGGCCTCTCGCCGTGGTACGCTTGCTCCAACCTCGGCCGGCCTCGGGTCGAGCCATCTTTCCTTTCGGCCTCGATCCCGCCCCAGTTCAGGATCCCGGCCGAAATTGCAATGACCCGCCGCCCGCTGGTTCCTGTATGAACGTTTGTATCAGAAAATTGGGGTTCTGTCGAGGCCAGTTCATGACGAGGGGTGGGCGTCGGCTGCCGCCGAGATTTCCCGACGGGAGCCGAGGCCCACCCCAATGGATGGCCAGGGGACGAGGGGGGCCGGTCAGGCGCCCGGTTCGTCGGTATGCGTGGGGACGACCCAGAGCTTGACCTCGGTGTCGATGTCCTGGGCGAGGTGGATCTTGATCGAGTACAGACCCAGTTCCTTGAGCGGGCCCTCGATGCGGACGTTCTCGGCCTGGATCGGGAAGCCCTCGTTGCGAAGGGCGGTGGCGATCTGGTCGTCGTTGACCGAGCCGTAGAGGTGCCCCTCGGCGTTGGCGTTGGCCTCGATCGTCAGCGAGCGCTGGGCGATCTGGGCGGCAAGGGTCTGAAGGTCGGCCCGGCGGGCTTCCTCCAGCTCTCGCTGGCGCTGGCGGTGTTTTTCGACGAGGCGGAGGTTGGCCGCGGTGGCGAAGGTGGCCAGCCCCTGGGGAACCAGGTAGTTTCGAGCGAAACCGGGCTTCACCTTGACCAGGTCGCCGGCCTGGCCGAGGTGGGGCATGGTCTGAGTGAGAATGAGCTGGATGTGGCCGTTTTTGGCCCGGGCGGGGTGGTTGCGCCGGCGCTCGACGCCGGGCTGCCGAGGCGGGCCCTCGGGCTTGGCGCCCTTCGCCTTCGCATCGGCCGACTTACTCGATCCCTTCCCCTTGGCCGCCCCGGACTTCGCTCGGGTCTTCTCGGTCGTTTTCGCCATGGCTCCGCTCGTTTCGTCCTTCCCCACCTCGCCGACGATCGACCGCGACGAGGGCGGCCGTGCCCGCGCCATCCCGCGGCGCGGCTCGGTCTGGTCTCAAGATTTCCGGCTTCCGATTACGGGTTGCTAACAGGTTAACGCGGCGAGGGGGGCCCGACCAGGGGGTATCTTTATACAGGAGGTGGTGCGGCGTCCCTCGCGATGGATCAGAATGGGATATCGTCCTCTTCGTGATCCTCGTCGATCGGGCCGTGGCCTGAGGTCGCGGCCGGTGGATAGGAGGAGGACCGGGCTGGTCCGTTCATCCCGCCGCCGGGGCCATACCCGCCGGAAGGGCCTCGGCTCGGGGCGCCGCCACCATTCCGACGTGGGCCGGATTCGTGGGACGGGGGTGGCGACATCTCGTCGTCCATCCCGCCGTAGCCGCCGCCCGTGCCACCACTGCTTTCGGATCGCTGGGAGTCGAGGAACTGGACCCGATCGGCCTGGACCTTGATCTTCGATCGCTGCTGGCCGGTGTCCTTGTCGGGCCAGGTCTCCATCTTGAGGTAACCCTCGACATGGACGGCGCGCCCCTTCTTCAGGTACTGGCAGCAAGTTTCCGCCTGACGCTCCCAGACGGTCACGTCGATGAAGAGTTTTTCCTCGTGCCGCTCGCCGTCTCGGCCCGCCCAGGACCGCGAGGTCGCCAGCCGAAGGTCGGTCACCGCCGAGCCGTTCGGCGTCCGGCGCAGGACCGGGTCGGCTGTGAGCCGGCCCATCAGAAATACCTTGTTCAAGTCGGCCATCGTCTCGACCTCCCACCTCGATCGCCACGGCCCGACGATCGCGGCGTCCACCGGACTTCGGTTGCCGGCTTCGCCGAAGCACTACTAGACGCTTGTTCCCCGAAAGGGAGACTAGCAGATTTTCGACGCATCGACAAGAGTAAAAAACGCGAAGGCGGCCCGGGGAGCGGCCTTGAGGCACGATTGAGGCGGTTGCGACGATCCGGCGGATCAGTCGCGATCGTCGCGGCGGCGGCGGCGGGGCCGGTCTTCGACTTCCTCCTCGCTGGCGCCCTCGGCGTCAACGTTGGGGGTCGAGGTCATCGCCTGATTGACCAGATGATCGGCCAGCTTGGGATGAACCTTCAGGACCAGTTCGCGGAGGATCACGTCGCTGAGGTGGCAGTCGGCGACGATTTCCTTGAGGTTCGCGCTCTCTGTCTTGAAGTAGGTCAGCAGGTACGTTCCCTTCTTGTGGCCGTCGACGCTGTAGGCCAGCCGGCGCTCATCCCACTGGCGGGAGGCGACGATCTCCGACTGGTGCTTGGTGAGGATGTCGTGGACGTGCTTGACGGTGTCATCCCAGGCCGCGGCGGCCTTGGTGCTGTCGAGCAGGAACATCCCCTCGTAAGTGGCGACCGGCAAGGTACTTCTCCTTCGTGATCCAGCGGTTCAAGGTCGGTTTGTGTCAGGTCGGGCGAGGCCCGGGGAGACCGGCGTCGGGCCGGGTCAGCCGCCGGACCCGTTGAACTGGTTCATGGCGGGATCGATTCCCCGGGTCACCCAGACGGCAACAGCCTGGGTGGCGAGGATCAGGGCGTCATCGATGATCGGCCGCTCGGCTCCTCGAAACCGGCCCAGGACGTAGTCGGCGGCATCGACCTCGCCGCGCTCACCGATTCCAATCCGAAGCCGGGCGAACTGATCAGTGCCGAGCTGGGCGGTGATGTCGCGAAGCCCCTTCTGGCCTCCATCCGATCCACCCGGCCGGATGCGGAGTTTTCCCAGCGGAAGGCTGAGGTCGTCGCAGACAACCAGTAACTCGGCGGCGGACAGCTTGTAGAACCGCAGGGCCTGAACGACCGACCGGCCGCTGAGGTTCATGAACGTCTCGGGCTTCAGTAGCAGGACGCGTCGATACTCGATCTCGGCCTCGGCGACCAATCCGTCGAATTTGCGCGAGAAGGTCGGCCGAGCGCCGCCATCGGCCAGTCGGTCGATCACCTCGAACCCGACGTTGTGCCGCGTTCCCTGATACTTCGGGCCCGGGTTCCCCAGGCCGACCACGAGTTTCCAAGTCGACAACGCCGGGGCTCCGTCGGGGCCATCCTGGGACGGACCAGCCTCGGGAATCGATCCCCGAGGCGAGGGTCCGGCCGCTGGAGGCCACTAGTCCTTCTCCTTCTCCTTGCGCTCGGGCTTGATGACCTCGGGCTGATTCGGGCCCTCGGCGCCCTCGGACGGCTCGGGCTCGGCGGATCTCGTCACAATGTGGACGATCAGCAGGTCGGCGTCGGCGTCCACGGTCACGTCCGGCGGCAGCTTCAGGTCGCGGACGTGGAGCCCCTGATCGAGTCCCAGATCGCTGATGTCCACCTTGATCGAGTCGGGAATCGAGGCGGCCCGGCACTTGATGCGAAGGCTGTGAACCACGTGCTCAAGCACGCCGCTGGCCGCCGCGGCCGAAACCTGGCCCCGTAGCTCGACATTTACTTCGGTCTCAATGACCTCCTCGGCATTGACCCGGGCGAAGTCCAGGTGAAGGACCTCCTTGCCGAGATGGTCCCACTGGACATCGCGGATCAGGACCGTTTCGGTCGCCCCGCCCAGGTCCAGTTCCGCCAGGTGTCCCGGCGCCTTGATCATCCGCAGGACGTCGTCGTGTGAGAGCGTCACCGGGACGACCGCCTGTTTGTGACCGTAGATCACGGCCGGGATCCGCCCGCTCTTCCGGAGCCGACGCGAGACCCGGGTCCCTGTCCCCTTGTTCTTCCTCGCGTCCCGAGGCTCCACCTTGATCCTGACTGCTTCCGACATCGGTCACTCGCTGGTTTCAAGCGTCTCGTTCGTCTTCGCCGCCCCCGGCCCCGACGCCGAGCCGACGCCCATCGCGACACCCCAATCGCCGCGCAGTCCGATATTATCTGGTCTAAGCCTCTCTCGTTCAAGACCTCCATCGAGAAAACCGCCCCGAGGGCCCATCAGCCTGGCAATCCTCTATCCTATCGTCTTGCCGGATTTTGATGGGCCTTTGCGGCGAGGGCGTCCGGGAACCGCAACGAGACTTGAATTCCCTGTTTCTCAGGCGGGCGGCTTACCCGGAAAGCTCTCCAGGAAATCCGGCCCTTTTTCGGTTGCCTAGAATGGGGAGGTGATCTGGATTCTCCTGGGTCGTCCCAGGCGCTGGCACTTCCGATGGATTCCGGAACCCTCGGCGCGGTAAGATGGCCCTCCACGCCGGACCCGCAAGCAACGTCCCTCGCCTGGCCCGGAATGTTCCCCCGCGACGTCGAGCGAACCTCATGCAGACCGGTCCCTCTCTATCCCTCCCGTTCGGACTCTGCTTTGAAGATCTCTACCGCCGAGACGGCCTGGTTCGGCTGGATGCCGCATTCCTCGACCATCTCGCCGGCGCTGACCCGACGCTCCGCGACCGCCTCGAAGCTGCCCGCAAAGATCCCTTCGCCCTGGCCTCGAAGGCGGAGTCGGAACTGATCGTCGAGCTCGCCCCGTTTGTCGAGGACTTCCTCGGCGACCTTTTCGGAATTGGAGCCGAGCTGAACGCCCTGCGAGCCCGCCATTCCGAACTCGCCCCGCTCCGCGCCGCCAAGCGGAAGTTCGTGATGCGAAAGCTCGTCGGCAAGACCCCCGAGCAGGCGCACGCCATCAACGGCGCCGTCGTCGCCACCGAACTCGAAGCCTACCTGATGGAGCCGCTCACCGAACTGGCGTACGCCTCACACGTCGCCCGGTGGATGGAGGACGAGGCCCATCACGCCGACCCCCTCCGCCTCGCCGCCGATTACGCCCTCTGGGCCGTTCTCACCCCAGAAGGCCAGCACAGGCACCACGGCGGCGTCGTCTTCCGACTCCCAAAGAAGATTGACGTCTATCACCTCGTCCCCCACACGGTCGCCTCCGTCCATGGGACCGAACAGTTCAGCGCCTCCCCGGATCACCTCCGACACCGCGAAGGCTTCCACCTCACCGACCCCGGTACTGACCTCGCCGGCGCTCTCGATCAGGCCGGCTATTGCATCAAGTGCCACCATCAGGGGAAGGATAGCTGCTCCCATGGGCTCCGCGAAAAGGATGGTTCCTTCAAGAAATCCGCCTTCGGCGTCACCCTCAACGGCTGCCCGCTCGAAGAAAAAATCTCCGAGATGCACGAGCTCAAGGAGGCCGGTCACCCCATCGGCGCCCTTGCCGCCGTCGTCATCGACAACGCCATGGTCGCCGGCACAGGGCATCGTATTTGCAATGACTGTATGAAGGCGTGCATCTATCAAAAACAGGATCCGGTGGACATCCCGCAAGCGGAGACGCGGACGTTGAAGGACGTCCTGGAGTTGCCGTACGGGTTTGAGCTTTACAGTTTGCTGACGCGGTGGAATCCGCTGAACTTTGCCCGGCCGTATCCGAAGGAGGCGACGGGTCGGAAGGTGCTGGTGGTCGGGCTTGGGCCGGCGGGGTTCACGCTGGCGCATCACCTGATGAATGACGGCCACGCGGTGGTGGCGGTGGACGGGCTCAAGATTGAGCCGCTCACGCCGACGCTCTCGGGGGTCGATGCGTTTGGGAAGCGGCACGCGTTCGAGCCGGTTCGTGACATCACCGAGATCTACGAGCGGCTCGACCAGCGTGTGATGGCCGGCTTCGGCGGGGTCGCGGAGTATGGGATCACGGTTCGGTGGAACAAGAACTTCCTCAAGGTGATCCGCCTGCTGCTGGAGCGCCGGGAGGAGTTCGCGATGTATGGGGGCGTCCGGTTCGGCGGGACGCTGACGGTCGACGATGCGTTCGAGATGGGATTCGACCACGTGGCGCTCTGCATGGGAGCGGGGCGTCCGACGGTGATCCCGATGAAGAATGGGCTGTCGAGGGGCGTCCGCCAGGCCTCCGACTTCCTGATGGCGTTGCAGCTCACCGGTGCGGCGAAGGTGGCCTCGCTGGCGAACCTGCAGGTTCGGATGCCGATCGTGGTGATCGGCGGCGGTCTGACGGCGATCGACACCGCGACCGAGTCGCTTGCCTATTACGTCGTGCAGGTGGAGAAGTTCCTCGAACGTTACGACGAGCTGACCCGGACCCACGGCGCCGGATACGTCGAGAGCAAGTGGATGGGGGATGAGGCGGAGGTCGCGGCCGAGTTCCTCCAGCACGGCCGGGCGATCCGGGCCGAGCGGAAGAAGGCGGCGATCGAGGGCCGAGAGCCCCGGCTGATCGAACTGCTGAACGAGTGGGGCGGCGTGACGATCGCCTATCGTCGCCGGATGATCGACTCGCCGAGCTACACGCTCAACCACGAGGAAATCCACAAGGCGTTCGAGGAGGGGATTCGGTTCGCCGAGATGCTGGTCCCCGAGGAGGTCGAGGTCGACAACCTGGGGGCTGCGAAGGCGCTGGTCTGCCACCGGCACGCCTGGGACGCGGAGAAGGGGGCGCCCGTCGCGAGTGGCGAGGTGGTCACCCTTCCGGCGCGGACGATCCTGGTCGCGGCCGGGACGCAGCCGAACACGGTCCTCGCCCGAGAGGACGAGCTGAACGTCCAGGTCGACGGCAAGTACTTCCAGGCGCTCGACGAGGACGGCAACCCGGCGCGTCCGGAGCGGGTCGCGAAGCCGAAGGATGTCCGCGTCCTGATGTCGAAGCGCCCGGACGGTCGATCGATGAGCTTCTTCGGGGATTTGCATCCGTCGTTCGCCGGGAACGTGGTGAAGGCGATGGGAGGGGCGAAGCAGGGGTATCCGGTGGTCTCCCGTGCGTTGGCGCGGATCGAGCCGACCGGCCCGACGCCCGCCGAGCTGGTCGCCCGTCTGGACGACGAGCTGAGGCCGGTCGTCCACGAGGTGATCCGGCTGACGCCGAACATCGTCGAGGTGGTGGTCCGGGCCCCGATCGCGGCCCGGGCGTTTCAGCCGGGGCAGTTCTACCGGCTCCAGAACTTCGAGGCGCTCGCGAAGCGATCGGGGGAAACCGTCCTGGCGATGGAGGCCCTGGCGCTGACTGGAGCATCCGTTGATGCCGAGCGCGGGCTGCTCTCGACGATCGTCCTGGAGATGGGGGGCTCGTCGGACCTCTGTGCCCTGCTCCAGCCGGGCGAGCCGATCTGCCTGATGGGTCCGACCGGCACACCGACCGAGACGCCCGCGCAGGAGACGGTGCTTCTGGCCGGCGGCGGGCTGGGGAACGCGGTGCTCTTCTCGATCGGCCAGAAGCTCCGGTCGCTCGGTTCCCGGGTGATCTACTTCGCCGGCTACAAGAAGATGATCGACCGCTACAAGGTCGACGAGATCGAGAAGGCGGCCGACCTGGTCGTCTGGTGCTCGGACGAGTCGCCCGGGTTCACCCCGGGCCGGACCCAGGACCGGGCCTTCGTGGGGAACATCGTTGAGGGGATGGCGGCGTATGCCCGGGGCGACCTCGGCGACGTACCGATCCCGCTCGACCAGGTCGACCGCCTGGTGGTGATCGGCTCGGACGGGATGATGCGGGGCGTTCAGCAGGCGAGGCACGGGATCCTCCGCCCGTACCTGAAGCCCGACCACCACGCGATCGGCAGCATCAACTCGCCGATGCAGTGCATGATGAAGGAGATCTGCGCCCAGTGCCTGCAACTTCACCGAGACCCGGTGACGGGGCAGGAGACGGTGGTCTTCTCGTGCTTCAACCAGGACCAGCCGCTGGACTATGTCCGATTCGACGGCCTCCGCGGTCGGCTCTCGCAGAACAGCGTGCAGGAGAAGCTGACGAAGCTCTGGATCGACGAGTGCCTGAGCCGGTCGGGCTACCGGGCCCGGGGCTCGGACGGTGCCATCGAGCCGGCCCCGGCGAAGGTCTGATTTTTGAGCCTGGTCTCGTCGTTTGATCGAGAGGGGAGGGTGAGGCGCCGGGAGGGCGAGGCTCCTGCCGAGCCCGTTTGCGCGGCCCGAAGGGAGGCTCGCCCTCTCAACGCATCCCTCTTGTTCGCAGGGATATTCCGTGATAGATTGCATCCAGATCGGTCCCTTTGATAGTCTGCGCTTGCGTAAGCGGATGACAAGTTAGCCTGCGGAGTAACAGAATGACCGCGAATGAGCGTGCAGCCCAGATCTGGGCGGTCCTGGCGCTCGCTGCACACAACCGCCAGGTGCTCACTTACGAGATGGTCGCTCGGCTCACCGGGGTAGCCCGCGTCGGTCTCGGCCGATGCCTGGAACCCATCCAGTCTTATTGCCTCGTTAAAGGTCTGAGCCCGCTGACGATCCTCGTCGTTAGCGAGAAGACCGGGATGCCGGGGGTCGGGTTCATCGCCGCACAGGATATCCCGCGTGCCCAGCAAGAAGTCTTCGATTACGACTGGCTCGCCCACGGAGGGCCATCGCCGGAGAGCTTCGAGGCTGCAGTGCGGGAACGGCCGTCAAACGGCGTCATCCAGGTGCCCATCACCGATCCGGACTTGCGGCAGGCGGCCGCCGGAGTCGATGGTTTACCGCGGATTCGCGTCGGGAGCCCGCGCCTGGCGGAGCCCGAGCGTGCGGTCGACTTTACGATGGAGGTCGCCGAGGAACTCCCACATGCCGGCCTACGATGAACGCTTCGCCCCCGCGGCGCCGATCGCCAGAGTCAGCCTGCAGCATCCGGATACCGCGGCGTGCATCACGGATATCCCCATGCTCATCGACTCGGGGGCGGATGCCACCTTGTTGCCGAAATCCGCCATTGCCTCGCTTGGGCTCGCGGGCACGGGCGACAGGTATGGGCTTGAGGCCTTCGACGGCTCGGTCAAGGAGGCGGAGTCTGTCCACGCCGTCCTCGTCTTTCTCAACAAGACGTTCCGCGGTCGATTTCTACCGGTTGATTCCGAGATCGGGATCATTGGCCGCAACGTCTTGAACAGGGTCCGGTTGTTGCTGGATGGCCCGGCTCTGAGTTGGGAAGAACTCACGCAAGCGAACGGAGACTTCTGACCAGGCGATTCGGCGGACCCGCTTGTCGGCGGCCCGCTGATCTGGGGCGTTTTACCGATACGGGGGTAACCATGGCGAACGAGCTTCCACTACCTCCCGAGGCGCTCGCATCACCCTCCGTGGAGATGATCCGCGTCTGGCTCGCCAATCATCAGCAACATATCGTGCTGAACATCGGGTTCTGGGAGGAGCGAGGGATCGATGAGCGTGCGGCGTGGGGCATCGTGCTCGCGGATATGATGCACCACATCGCCTATGCTCACCAGGCCGAGTACGGGCATGGCCCGGAAGAATCGATCGTCAGGATGCGCGCGGCGTTCGAGGCCGAGATGGAGAGTGCGACGTCTGATCGGTTAGGGAAGCTCTACAACGAGCATCGCGAGGAGAGCGTCTAACGAGTATGGATGGAAAGTCGGCGAACCCTGGCCGACGCGCCGCCGGGCCTCCCGGTTGGGGAATGCTTCACGCTGCGTCGATTCGGAACGGCTCCGCAGCACCGGTCCCGCTCGCCAACCTCTCCTCCTATCACGGCCGAAGCAGGTGCGGAACGAAGCATTCCCAGGGTGGTGGTGAATGAAGCGCCTGCTCGTTTGCCTGGGGATCTGCGCGGCGCTCGCTGTCGTTGGCTTCATCGGCTTCGTTGGTGGGGCCATCTTCGGCCAGTTACAACTTTATCAGAGCCTCACCAACCAGAAGCTCATGAGTATCCGTCCCGTACTCGCCGAGCCTCGGTTTGCTGGCGTCGCGGCCGACTATTCCTCCGCGGCACAGGTTTACTTGACCGGGACGCTCGGCTCGGAGGAGGCTCTCAAGGACCTTGAGGGGCGGATGCGTTTCCTGTTCGGCGACGAGGAGGCGAGGTTCATGGTGGCCACGGTCGATGTCAGCCAGGCCCCGCCGACCCCGGCGCTCCAGCGGCCCCGGCCCGCTCCGGCGTCTGATGGTCAGATCGACGATCCGGCCGGCGGGCCGGTCCGTTGATCCTGATCGCTTGTTGGCCGGCGGAGGTCCCTTCTCATGCCCTATGACGGCGACCCCGACCATCCGATCATCGAACGCCCCTGGGAATACGAGATCGTCGGCCTCTGCTACCGCCGCGACCTCGACTCGTGGGCCGATTCCACCCTCGATCTGACCCTTCAGAAGGGTCCTCTCCGTCGATGCCTCCGGTTTCTCGGCCCCCGAAACCTCGAGATCACGGAGATCTTTCCCAACTCTTCCGGCCTCTGTATTCTCGACGTCTCAAAGCGGCAGATTGATGGTCTTCGGGTCCGAGTCGCCAGCTTCGAGGCGCACGGCGGTTGCCCCACGTTCTGGGCACGGGAGGTCGTGGAACTGGGCATGAGTGACCGGGGCTAATGCCGCATGGCCGCGGATTGGCCTTCGGCCGTCGGCTGCCCCTGGTCGTCCGGTGGCGGAGGTCTTCTGCGTTGGCGGTCGACAACCCGAACCTCATCGACGCGATCGGTACCGACCGGACGACCGGCGAGGTGGTGCTCACCATCAGCGATCACCTGGACTGGGATGACCGTAACGAGCATTTGCTGATCTTGCAGGAGAAGATCAACCGCTACATCGGATTCATCGAGACGGGTGAACTACGGGAGAAGTACCCGGAAGCGGAAGGTCGACCGATCCGTGTTGACGTTGTCTGCAAGTATCCGCCTGGTGAGGACGGCGAGCGATTCCTGCGCCTCGCCAGCGAAACGTTCGAGAAGGCCGGATGGTCACTCACCTGGCGCTGGTGGCCGGGCCGGCCACTTGATTTCGGTCGATAGCAGGCGAGGGGACGAGCTGTGGGACAGGCAGACGAGGTCCGGGCGATGTTCGTCGGCCATCATCTCGGCGCCCCCTGCACGAAGGCCGACCTTTACAGGGCCGAGATACTCCTCGGCGAGCCCTTGCCCCCCGTGCTTCGCGAGTTGTACCTCGCTTTCGACGGCTTACTCGGTTCCACGGATGCGGGCTTCTTCTGGCCCCTCTTCGGCCCGGAGGGGCTGGTCGAGATGAATCGGTTCTTCCGGAGCAATGACCTGTTCCCTCAGGAACTGGTTTCGCAATGTCTCTTTTTTGGAGACAATGGTTGTGTACCGCAATGGGGCATCAAGCGAGATCTGCCCGGCAAGGTGATCCAGTGGGACGCCGAATGGGGCACGGATTTTGAAGTGCTCGGTGACAGTCCGCTCGATGTCTGGAAGTCGGAAAAGCTGTTGTATGACGCCGCGGATGAGGAGGCATGATCCGGACAAACGAGAGAATCCGGCGGAACGGCCTGCGGCGGGGCGCTGATCGATGGCAATGGCCGGCGGAGGCGAGCCGATGGTGTGGCGTCGACCACCGCCCGCCGCGGTCCGGCTCGGTCGGCGCTGCGGGCGCGAGGCGGGTCAGGTAAGCTAGAGAGTATCCGTTCTCGAAAGGAGGTGCCGCATGTCCCTGACCATCGATGTCGATCTGCCGGCGGACCTGGCCCGGTTCCGACTCCCGACGGCCGTCGCCTCCCGACTTCAGAGCCTCCTGGACCGTCAGGATTCCGGTCATCCTCTGACCGCCGACGAGCGGGCCGAGGCCGAGGGACTGGCCGATCTGGCCGACCTTCTGACCCTCCTGCGGCTGCGGGCCGAGCGGGCGGGGACATGAGCGACATCCCGGCCCCTTTGCGCGAGCAGGTCGTGCTGCGGGCCGGCCATCGATGCGAGTACTGCGGACTCTCGCAGGCCGGCCAGGAGACGGCCTCCGCCTATTCGATCGGTCAATCGAAACACCGGGGCGGGGTGCCCCTGGTGGTCAACGAGCTCTTCGCGGAGAGGAAAAAAGTGTCCCTATGCTTTTGAAGCGAAATGGACACCCAGTTCGTGAGACCCTGTTCGGCCCTGGTTGTTAGAGAACGGTCGGTCGGGCCCGGCTCGATCATAGTAGAGGACATGGCATGGATCCGATGGATCAGTACCTCTCTCGTTTGCTTGACCCCGCCGTACGGTCCTTCAATCGCCGGCTTCATGGCGTCGACGAGGAGACTGGTGAGCCGTCTCCAGCGGGGGTGACGGATCGCCACGTCTCGGAAGCGGAGGTGGCGCTGGGAGTCGCTCTGCCTCCTGGCTACCGGAAACTGGTGACCACCGTTCAGCCAGCCGACGCCGAGTATGGGATCTACTGGGTTCAGGGCGACAGGGCCGACCATCTTGGAGCCGACATCGTCTCCGTCAACCGGGGGCCGACCTCGCCGCTTCCGCCGTTCCTGGTGGCCGTCCAGGGAACCGACGACGGGGACGAGTACTGCTTTGATACTCGACATCCCGACGCGCGGGGCGAGTATCCGATTGTCCTGTTCCGTCACGATAGGGACAGCGAAGACAGCACGGAGTTCGAGCGCGTCTCCGAGGATCTCGGCGAGTTCCTGCTCGGATCGCTCGGCCCCGAAACCTCCGCCTGACCTCTCCCTGGCAGGAAAACCGGGACCAGGCAAAGCTCCCCGGGCCGGTGATCCGTGGCGATGATCGACAGGAGGCCCGCGTCCGTGAAGGGTCGACTTCCCCTCATCCTCTGGGCGACGCTGGTTTCGGCATGCCCGACCACCCTGATGGTGATCGGGGCCCGCTACAATCGCCTATCCGATCGGTCGATCGAAACGCCAGGATGGGTGCCGTCGGTGGTCAACGGGCTCTTCGTGGCGCATCTCATCTTCTCGATCATCGCCTGCGTGGCGGTGGCCTGGGTCTTCTCGGAAAGGCGGTCGCGATGGCTGGCCTGGTCTCTGACGGCGGCACTCCTGCCGCTCTCGTTCTCCATCTGGATCGGCACCTGTATGTCGATATCAGGGAGCGTCCTGTAGCGGCTGCCTGAACCGCGCCGAGGTTGATGGTCCGGCGATCAGTCCCGTTGGCCCCGGCGGTCCAGGCGCGGCATCATCCGAGGCGGTTCTGTTGCCGAAGTCGGCGGAGTGGCCGATGTCTCGACTCCGGGGGACTTCACGAAGCCGGGCGGTGGCCGGCATCCTCGGCGCGCTGGTGGTCGGCGGGCTTATGGGCGGCGTTGCCCTGACCCACCACACCGAGATTTCTCTTGGGGCGTCGGCGGGTGCGGTGCTGGGGGCCATCCTGGGGCGTGGGGTCGTGATGGGGACGGTCGGCCCGGCGACCGTCTTCGCGGTCCTCTTCGGGCTCGTCGGCTGCATGATTGGCCCGGGAGCCGATGACTACGGGGGTGTCGCCGGTCTCATCGGTGCCGGCGTCGGGGCGTCCGCGGGCTGGTTTTCGTTCGGGTTTCGGTGGCATGATGGCGAACGAGAGGGTCCGCCAGACCAGACCGGGGCCCGGAAGCTCTCATCGAAGGAGCCTCGCCGATGCGATTGAACCACCTCAACCTGACAGTGACCGACGTCCTCGAAACACAGGCTTTCCTCGCGAAGTACTTCGGTATGAAAAGCGGGGGAGGAAACCAGAACCTCGCCTTCCTGACGGACGAGGGCGGAATGGTCCTCACGTTGACAAGCTTGAAACTCGCCCGAGAGGACGAGGTCCGGTATCCCCGGACCTTTCACATCGGCTTCGCTCAGCAGAGCGAGGAGCAGGTGAACGCGATCCACGAGCGACTGAAGAACGACGGATTCGACGTACCGCCTCTCAGCCGGCAGCATGGGTCATGGACCTTCTATTTCCTCGCCCCCGGCGGGTTCACCATCGAGGTCCTCGCCTGAATCCGTGACGGGCGAATGCGGCGAGGCCCCGAGCGCTCAGGCCGTCCGTCGTGGCGGCTGCGGCGAGCCGTTGAACCCTGCCGATGGCGGGAAGAGTTCCCATGGCGCTGGATATCTATGTGATGCCGTTGTGGCGATTCAAGGCCGGGGATTTTCGCTCGCCGATCGAGGTCGCCACCGGCATCCGGCCGAAGATCGCGACACCCGACGGCATCGAGCCGGGGCCGGCCCCGGTCGGATGGCTGGGGCGATGGCGGGCCAGGAGGCAGGTCGCCGCGATTCGGAGGGCGGTCGAAGCTGTCCACCGGGCCCGCATCCGATGGGAAGATGAGGGAGGTGTTGTCTACGCGGAGCAGTCCCGCGGGATCGAGCCTCTGAGAGCCTTCGCCAAATGGCTCGATTGTGAGGCGCAGTTCCCCGAGTTCAACCGGCCACCGGACAACGACTATTATCAGCATCCGGTGATGCTGCTGGAGTTGCATCAGGTCTCGTGCCCCCACCTCGTCTGGCACGATTGCTTCAACGGCTATTATCTACCGTGCGAGTTCGAGGAACTGGTGCACGTCGAGCCGCACACCATCTTCGGGCACTGGCCCGCGACGCGACCGGTCGGATCGAGCGTGCGCCTGCTCCGGGAACTGGACCTCGTGCAAAAGAGATTGCAGGTTCCCTCAACTTATGATTACCCGCGCGAGGATCCCTTGCTGGCCGTGAAGGCTGCGTATCTCCAGATGCGCGAGGCGGCCGAGTTGAGTTGTCGACACAGGCTCCCCATCATCTTCTGGGGGTAAGACGTCGGTCAGCGATCGCGGAGGGGTCATCGCCCTTTCAGAGGCTCGTCCGAGATGACGTCATCATTGGGCTGGCCTTCGCGCAGTACCTGGTCGACGACCGGATCGAGGTTGAGGTGAAGAGGCACGCCCTCGTCGCGATTGAGCGCCAGGGCCTCGAATGCGTCCTGGGATTCCGGAACTGGACCGATCGCCAGGAGAGGCAGCGAAATCTGGAAGCCATCTGGCGCTTCCTTTTCGCTCAGGCCGACCAGGACGGCTCCGCGGCAGGGGAGGGGATCAACCATCCGTCCCGGTGCCGTCCTCCGGCGTGATGTACTCCCAGAGTCCGTTCTCGTGGAGCCAGATTGGGTCGGCGTTCCTCACGATGTGCTCCTCAACCGGTAAACCATCGATCGTCTGAGGCCGACGGACCCGCTTCTGTTTGCCGTTGATGAAGATCGTCATGAAGTTCCGCTTTCGCTCGCGCTTCGCCCGCCTTTGCGCAGCGGTCAATTTGGGCTTCGACTCGGTCTTCTTGCGTTTCTTCTTCGATTTCGACATCGAGCTCATCCTGTGCTCAGGACTCGTCACCATGCTGCGGTGGAGCTTTACCCACTCGCTTGATGACGCGAGGATAGGTGACCGTCGGGATCGCATTTTCGATCCGCTCGATTTGAATGCGATGAAACCAGTTGTCGTGGAAGTCGAACCAGTAGCCAAAGACACGACCGGGCTTCAGATTCAGGTCGTCCAGCATGGTCGTCGAGGCATCGCCGGTTCCTTCCGGTCCCCTGGGTGGGGCAGGACCTCGATAGTTGGGTCCGTCGGGATCAAAGGATCGCTTGCCGAGCTGGAATTCGTACGGCTTCTGGTCCTGGCGATCGTACGCCTGGAAGAGGGCTTCATGCAGTTGTTCAAGTGTCTGGTCGCCGCGGATCTCAATCACGCGCTGGATGACCTTGTTCTGGAACCTAGGACCGATCGGCCCACTCAACAAAAAAGTTGAGAGAATGTATAAATTCATCGGAGGCGATGCCGGGGCGGCGGGAACGCGTCTCGGTCGTTCGGCCGAGGGTGCCGAAGTCGTTGCCCTTCCGCGGCGGATCCACGCTTCCATCTCCTCAGCTGGGATCAGAAGCTGGAGTGATCGAGCCTGGCCCGGGTGTCGCAGGATCAGCCCTTTCTTTTCCAGCATTTTCACCATCTGATTGACCGAGGGGGCCGAGACGAGCATCGCCGCCGCGATCTCGGATTCGGCGGGAGGACGGCCGTATTTCCTGGTATAATTGTATATGAAAGCCAGGTATCGGCCCTGGGTTGGGGTGAAATCCAATGGGGCATTCCTCCTGCGATGATGGCTGGTTTGCCATCAAGGAGGGAACGGTTCCCCCCTCGATCCGTTTGTGCCGCGGGCGATTATTCTTTATGGTCGAACTTCTCACGACAAATTGCAAACCGCGCGAGTGGCCTCAGGATGCACGAACTGACGATCACGCCGCAGGGGCATCTTCTGGTCCGCGAGGCGGCATCCGAGACCTCGGACCGGAATGTCTCGAAAGCGATCCTCGAAGCTTACCACGAAAGCTCGGCTCGAGGCATGCTCGACTCCGTGACCGAGTCGGCGCTCCCGCCGTCGTTCGAGTTGGCGCGCTCGATCGCACGACTTTACCTGACCGAGCTTTGCAAGGTCGGGACGGGGGAATCCGGCGAGATTCTCCCCGAGATCCCGCCGCCCGAGGCCGATCTCGAACGGATGATCCGGCAGGCGCCTCCCATGATTGGGCTCGAGTACCTGACGGTGGAAGTCCTCTCCAACTGGTGGCACGAGCTGAATTCGCTCACCCGGCGCGAGGTGGGGAAGCACTCAGGTGGCGTTCAGGGTTATCTGCGAGAGCGCGACCCCGAGTGGCGTTTCGTCGGTCGCGTTACCTTGCACCTGGCCGAGAACAAGCGAAATCCGGATTACCCGTTTGCCTTCCTGGCCACATTTGCCAACGGCCTGACGCCCCAGGGAAAGGTGAAGCATGAACCACTCAGCCGGGCGCTTCAACAGTACGCCGGCGAGCAAAACCGGGCGGCGATGCTGAACCTTCTGCTCCCCATCTCGAAGGCCGCCCAATCGTCGGACCTGATTCGACGTCTCGTCGATTCCGAGCAGATTTATCATCCGCTGGCGTGGACGGCGAGACAGGCCTATGATTTCATCAGGTCGATACCTCTGCTGGAATCCAGCGGTTTGATCGTGCGGCTGCCGGACTGGTGGAACACCCGGAAGCCACCCAGACCGGTTGTCAGTGTGAAGATCAATTCAAGACACTCGTCCAGCGTTGGTCTCGACTCGATGATGGATTTCTCGCTGGGGATAAGCCTCGACGGCGAGACGCTGGAGCCGGATGAGATCGCCCAGTTGCTGGAATCCACCGGGGGTCTGGTTCCCTTGAAGGGGAAGTGGGTCGAGGTGGATCCGGAGCGGTTGAAGCAGGCCCTGGAGCACTGGAAGACGATCGAGAAGGACGTGCGCCAGCATGGCCTTTCGTTCTACGAAGGAATGCGTCTCCTGTCCGGGGCCAATCTCGATCGGGAGGAAGACGACCCGGCGCAGGCGGCGATTCGCGAGTGGTCGGGCCTGACCGCGGGCGCCGAGCTGGACGGGATTCTCACGCAGCTTCGATCGCCGGAGATCCAGCAGGAGAAGGCTCCGCCCGGATTGAAGGCGGAGTTGCGTCCGTATCAGCAGACGGGCTACGGTTGGCTGCGGTTCGTCGTCCGCCTGGGCCTTGGCGGTTGCCTGGCTGACGACATGGGCCTGGGTAAGACCGTGCAGGTGATCGCCCTTTTGCTCGACCTGAAACGCGAGACGCGGAAGGGCGCAAGTCTGCTTGTTGTGCCGGCCTCGCTGATTGCGAACTGGAAATCGGAGCTGACCCGGTTCGCGCCCGGTCTCTCGTTCGCGGTCGCCCATCCTTCCGAGGCAGTAGGGAACGCCGGGGCGATCGGACTCACCCTGGCGGATCGATATGACCTGATCATCACCACGTATGGCATGCTGGTTCGCACGGACTGGATGAAGCGATACCGATGGCGGCTCGTGATCCTGGATGAGGCCCAGGCGATCAAGAACTCCGGGACGAAGCAAAGCCGGGCCGCGAAGACGTTGACCGCCGCCGGTCGGATTGCGATGACGGGCACGCCCGTCGAAAATCGCCTGTCGGACCTATGGTCGCTCTTCGACTTCCTGAATCCCGGACTACTCGGCTCGGCCCGGCAATTCAGCACGTTCGTCAAGAAAATGCAGAACGCCGAGGTCCCCTCGTTCGAGCCGCTCCGGAATCTCGTCCGGCCCTATATCCTCCGTCGGCTGAAGACCGACAAGCGGGTGATCGCCGATCTCCCGGCCAAGACGGAAGTGAAGGCTTACTGCTCGCTGAGCAAGCACCAGGCCGTTCTCTATCAGAAGGCCGTCGACGACCTCGCCGAGCAGTTGGAAGACTCCGAGGGGATACAGCGTCGCGGGCTCGTCCTGGCGCAACTGATGCGTCTGAAGCAGATTTGCAATCATCCGGCTCAGTTGGCCGGTACGAATGACTTCGCGCCTGAGCAGAGCGGCAAGTTTCGCCGGTTGGCCGAAATCGCCGAGGAAATCGCGTCGCGGCAGGAGCAGGCTCTGATTTTCACACAGTTTCGCGAAATCACGGACCCGCTAGCCGGGTTTCTCGGCACGATTTTCGGGCGATCCGGTCTGGTCCTCCACGGGGGGACGAGCATCAAGAAGCGGAAAGAACTCATCGACCAGTTCCAGCGCGAGGATGGTCCACCGTTCTTCGTCCTATCGATAAAGGCAGGGGGAACCGGGCTGAACCTGACGGCGGCTTCCCACGTCATCCACTTCGACCGCTGGTGGAACCCCGCCATCGAGAATCAGGCGACCGACCGCGCCTTCCGGATCGGACAGAAGAAAAACGTGCTGGTCCACAAGTTCATCTGCCGGGGAACCGTTGAGGAACGGATCGACGCGATGATCACGGAGAAGACTCAGGTCGCGGGCGAGGCAATCGGAGAGGCAGGCACAGGAGAAGCCTTGTTGACCGAAATGGACAACGATACGTTATTACGGTTGGTGAAACTGGACGTGAACCAGGCGACCGCCGACTGAAGTTCGCAATTCACGTGAAAACAGGTGCCCTCCAATGGCCAGATACAACGGCGGTTATTACGGCTACAAGCCCTATGTTCCCGTGGCCCAAAGGCGTGCTCAGGCCGCGCGGGAGGTCGCCAAGCGGGCGAAGAAAGGGCTGGTGACCACCCCCATTTGCATCGAGGGTCGAACCATCACCTCGACCTTCTGGGGCAAGGCCTGGTGTACGAACCTGGAGAGCTACAGCGACTTCGCGAATCGCCTGCCGCGCGGGCGGACTTATGTCCGAAATGGCTCGGTCGTGCATCTGGCGATCAACGGCGGCCAGATCAAGGCCCTCGTGAGCGGGTCAGAACTGTACGAGGTCCAGATCGACATCGCCGCATTACCGAAACCGGCCTGGGAGGTTCTGAAGCAAGAATGTGGAGGCAAGGTCGGTACGCTTGTCGAATTGCTGCAAGGCAAGCTCTCGAAAGCGGTCATGGAACTGGTGACCGATCGGGATCGCGGGCTGTTTCCGAAGCCAAAAGAGATCAAGATGCGTTGCAGTTGCCCGGATTATGCGGGAATGTGCAAGCATGTGGCCGCAGTGATGTACGGAGTCGGCAATCGCCTCGATAGGTCGCCCGAGATGTTGTTCTTGCTTCGAGGCGTGGATCACCAGGAATTGATCGAACAGGCGATTCCCACCGCCCCAGTTCCCGCCGAGAGCACCGCCCCCACGATCGCGGCCGAGGACATGGGAGCCATCTTCGGTATCGAGATCGACGATGTTCCCGTGGCGAAGGCAGCCACCCAGATCCCCAGAAAGGCGGCTCCGAAGAAGAAGGTCGCGAAGGGCACTTCAACTTCAAAGCCGAAAAAGGCCCGATCGACTGCCAGTGACGGAGATGTCTCCGATCGAAAATCAGAGGCAAGAACAGGGACGCCGCTCGTCGACGGGAACAAGAGAAGCACGCGCCGGAAAAAGGGTTAGCGATTGATCGGATGACCGTCTCCAGGGAACGCGAGAACGGGCCTACAGGTTCCCGATGGCCTCATCAGGGGCTCGCTCAGGCGGTCCGTCGACGGGGCCGGTAGGGGACCTCACAGACCTCGCACTCAAAGAGCATCTTGTACATCCAGCAGCCGACGCAGAATCCCAGCACCGCCTCCAGCCAGGTCAGCACGAAGCAGACCGAGACCACGCCGATGATCCAGGGATTGCCGACGTGAGAGAGCCTTAATCCCAGGCAGAGCACCCCGAGCGATCCACCGAGGATCCAGGCAAACCGCTTCGGCTGCGCGGGTTTCCAGGTCGGGCGGATCCACATCGTGAGCAGGGTGCCGAGGAGACCCGTCGGGCTCAGGGGCGTCAGCCCGGTCGCGGCGGCGGCGAACATATCGAAGATCACCAGCGGTCCGACGTAGATCACCGGATCGAACTGAGGCGCCGCGATCAGCAGGAAGATTGTCGTGGCCGAGATGATGTTGAGCAGGCCGGCGCGAGCCCGGGTTGCGGTCTCGTTCACGCTCAGGCCCTTCGAATCCGGGATCTCCGGCCCCATCTGCCACCAGGGCGCGGTCAAGAACGTGTGAAATCCGTGGCCGCTCGTTTCCATGACAGGACTCCCGCTAAGGCCCGCCCGACAGGGGCTGGCGCGCCGCCCGGCTGCTGCCGGCCCCCTACCGAACGCGTTCGCATTCTCGTAACGCTGATTCAGTATACTGCCAATCGGGAATATAGTCAAATGGATGGCGAAGCCTGGGCGGGGCCTTCCGGATCAGTCGGCGTCGCCCCGGCGGAGGATACTGGCCTTCAGGGGTGGGATTGCATTAAGGGCGCGGAAGGCCAGGTTTCCGATGTGGAAGGCGAGTGCTCCCGGTGAGTGTGCCTGTTCGGCGGCCCGGAGCGAGGACCGGACCGCGCGGAAGCCGTAATCGAGCATCGCCGATTCGTAGTCGCGGATGGCGAGGGAGAGGGGAATTTCACCTCGGTGGGCGGCGGCGAGCTTGCGGGAGAGCAGGGCGGCGTCGCGAAGCGCGACATTCCCGCCGATGCCCCGATAGGGGGTCATGCTATGGATCGCGTCGCCAATCAGGGTCACGCGACCGGTCGGCCAGGGCGAGACCGGGACCGACGTCCGGACCGTGATCACGCTGAGCGATGCCGGATCCGAGGACTGGATCATGGCTGAGAACCCCGGATGCCAGCCCGAGCAGGCCCGCAGCGTGAAGGCTTGGAGTTCTTCGTCTGACATCTCTCCGTTCGTCGAGGGGAAGCCCGACCGATTGTCCCGGGCGCTCAACGCCCACATCAGGTAATTCGACTCATCCTCGAACCGGAGGGCCGCCCCTGCCGCCGGGACCGATCCCTCTGGATCGCCGATCTCCTGCACGGCGAGGAACATCGCGCGTCCGCCGGGCGCCCGGACCAGCGCCGGCCCTTCAAGCAGGGCCGGAGGCAATTTCGATCGCACCTCGTCCGTCAGGATGACCTTCCCGCCGATGGCGCGAATTCCCGTGTCCACTCTCTGGGCACCGGGCAGCAACTGACTGCGAACCCGGGATTTCCCGCCGTCCGCACCGACAAGGACGTCCCCCACGTCCGTCTGTCCGTCGTCGAAGAACACATGGATTGGCCCGTCGGGTTCCTCCTCGTACCGCGAGAAGGCCCGATCAAAATGGAGGATACCGTCGAGCCCCTCCAGCAGGACCTGTCGCAAACGCGCCCGGCTCGCCGAGTAATGCCGGCCGCCTGGTGCGTCGCCAGGCGTCGCGACCCGGAGCAGTTCCTGCATCCGGTGCGTGAGGAAGCGAAAGGAATGGGGCGCCCGACCACACGACGCCTCGAACGCCGTCCAGAGATTTTCTGGCAGGCATTCCCGAAGCGACGAGGCTCCTGCCGGGCTCACGTGGATGCGATAGCCCTGCAACCGAGAGGTCGGGGCCTGGTCTCGCTCGAAGAGCGAGACAGAAACGCCGGCCTTCTTCAGCCCCTGCGCCAGGCAGAGGCCCCCGATTCCTCCGCCGATCACCATCACCCGAAACGACGAATCCCCCATCGCGAAACCCCTTTCGAGACGCAAAACGGGCCGATCCCGGGCCCCGTGCGCGCGCACGGCTGGCCCTTGGGGGCGTCGCCTGTTAGCCTGGGCTAGCCGGCCTTGAGGCCCAGGTTCCGCCCTGCGGGACCGGCTCAGAGTCTGCCTCCCGGCGCGGTGGTGACGCACCGCGCCGGGGGCCTTCGACCATCGATCAGCCCTCGGGTTCCGGACCCTTCTCAGGGGCTCGGTGGAGGGCGTTCCAGGCCGGGGAGTTGGCCCATCCCTCGGCATCGATTCGCCAGAGCAAATCCCGGATGAACCGGCGCTCGGCCTCCATCCGGCTGAGGCGATATTCGGCCTCGACCAGGTAGAGCGGCGGGAGCCCCTGGCCGAGGACACGGTCGAGCCCCTCCCGAGAGGTCCGACGGGCCTCACCGATCCTCGCCTCGCGTCGCTTCAAAAGCTCGATCGCCTCAGCCGGTGGCAGGGCGGCGAGCAGGCAAAGGCCCGCCTCGAAGTCGGTGTACTCCTTGGCCGGCTGTTCGATCAGCTCGGCCAGCCATTCCCTCATCTCGGCCCGGCCAGCGGACGTCAACTCGTAGACGGTTCGCTCGGGTCGCTTCCCCTCGCGCACGGTCTCTCGAGACGCGATCAGCCCATCGGCCACCATCGCGTCGATCACGGTATACAGGGAGCCGAACCGGATCTTGATGCTGTCCTGCTTGTGTCGATGCTTGAGCGTGGTCGCCATCTCGTAAGGGTGCATCGGCCGCTCGAAGAGCAGTACCAGCACCGCCAGTGCCAGGGGATTCGACCGCCGTTTCTTGGCCATGACCACTCACTCGCTCCGGTATATCCGTCGCCGTATATACCACGACGGGTGCCGTTCGGCAAGCGATCTCGTGGGGAGTCCCGCGTAGCGATTTTCCAAGGAAGAGGGGTTGTAATGGGAGGCTAGGCGGGTTGGGTGGGATCGAACGGGAAAAGCCGGAGTTACTGGCTTGGGGATCTCCTCGTCTCTTCTGGTCCCGGCCGCTGGTATGCTTGAGGGGTGTTTCCGTTCCAGTTTCCGGCCCGTGATCTCGACCTGGAGTGACCAGCGTGACGACTGAAGAGAGTTCATCCCCCACCCAGACCCCCGTCCTCTGCGATTTCTGCGGGCGGACCACCGCCGAGGCCGGCCCCATGATCGAGGGAAGGGCGTTGGTCGCCGCGTCCACGGGACGGCCGATCACGCACATCTGCGCCGATTGCGTTGGGGCGTGTGACAACCTCTTCGAGCAGCATCAGCGGAAACATGTCGAACTCGAGGAAATGCCGACGCCCCGCGAACTCGTCGCCCATCTGGACCGGTACATCATCGGCCAGGATCGGGTGAAGAAGGCTCTGGCCGTCGCTGTCGTTAACCATTACAAGCGCGTGCTTGGCGGTCCGATCGACGACCCTGATCTTGAGGGGGTAGAAGTCTCCAAGAGCAATGTCCTGCTGATCGGCCCGACCGGATGCGGCAAGACCGCGCTGGCTCAGGCACTCGCCCGCCGGCTACATGTCCCGTTCGCGATTGGCGACGCCACCACACTGACCGAGGCCGGCTATGTCGGCGAGGACGTCGAGAACCTGATCCTCAAGCTTGTGATGGCGGCCGACTACCAGATCCCCGCCGCTGAGAAGGGGATCATCTACATCGACGAGATCGACAAGATCGGCAAGACCAGTCAGAACGTCTCGATCACCCGGGACGTTTCTGGTGAGGGCGTCCAGCAGGCCTTGCTCAAGCTCCTTGAGGGAACCGTCGCCAATGTCCCGCCACAGGGGGGGCGAAAGCATCCGGAGCAGCAGTACCTTCAGGTCAACACTTCCAACATCCTCTTCATCTGCGGCGGGACCTTCGTCGGCCTCGAGGAAATCGTCGGCAAGCGGCTGGGCCGCAAGATGATCGGTTTCGGCCGGGGCGATGAGGGCGCCCGGGACCGCGAGATCGAGCGCAACGAACTGGTGGCCCAGGTCACACCCGAGGATCTCGAACGATATGGGATGATCCCCGAGTTGATCGGCCGCCTCCCCATCATTGCCTCGCTCAATCAGCTCTCGGAGGAGGACCTCGCCCGGATCCTGACCGAGCCCCGAGACGCCCTTACCCGGCAATATGAAGTTCTCTTTCGCTACGACGACGCGCGGCTGAAATTCGACGACCGAGCGATCCGGGAGATCGCCCGACGGGCCAAGGCCCGGGGGACCGGCGCTCGGGCGCTTCGGTCGATCGTCGAGGGTCTGATGCTCGACATCATGTACGACCTCCCCGAGCGCCAGCCGGGGCAGACTTACACCATCACCGAGGAGGTCGTCCGCGGGGAGAAATCGCTTTTCGATTCCGAGAGCGTCTGAAGTCGGGATGGTCGATATGGAGAGGGTTCGCCGCGCCAGCCGATCTCGATCCCGATGCGGAGCGGGATTGGCTGCTCTCCCCGGTGAAGACCGCCGGTGCCTGGTAGCCTCCTGGGTAGATCCCACAAATGTTCAGAAACGCAGGTCGGCCCATCGTCATCTCATCGAGCCTGGCCCGATGAACCAGTTCGCCGACTTCGACGATCCCGTCCCCATACCGAGCGAGTGGCCAGGAATCTGGTGAACCGTCACCAACTCCGCGTCTGCGGCGCCGTTCAACTGGCCGCGGCCCTCGACGAAGCGTTCGAGTTCGCCTCGGCCGACCGTACCCTGAACGCCGCCGCGGCGGTGGGCCCGACGGTCGACGATCCGAACGCCCACCCCTGTTCGTTGGCAGCCCTCTCCCAGCAAGGGTCATCGGCGAAGGGACTCGCGAAACGCCTTCCACAGCCGGCTCTGGAAGCGGTACGGATTCCAGGCGACCGCGATCCGTCGCGTCGGTTTTGGGCCCGAGAGCGATCGATAGATCCTCCGGTCGCTCTGGTCTCGCGATCGGGCCATCGCCGGGATCATGGAGACCCCGTGCGCCAGCGAGACGAGTTCCTGCACCATGGCGAGCTGGCTCGTCCGCTCGACCGCGACCGGCTGGATCGACCGATGCCGGCAGAACGAGAGGATGGTCTCCGAGAGGCAATGCGCTTCATCCAGCAGAACAAACGGATATGGCTCGACGTCGGCCGGCCGGATCCTCGGCCGGTCGACCAGCGGATGGTCCGTTGGCAGGACGAGCAGTAACTCCTCCTCGAAAAGCTCCTCGACCTCCAGGTACTTCGCCCGGATCGGGAGCGCGACGATCGCCAGGTCGATCTCGCCCTGAGTGCAGGCCCGCAGAAGCGCCTCGGTCGTGTTCTCCTGGACGATCAGCGTCGCCTTCGGGTGTGCGGCCGAAAAGCGACGAAGGATCTCCGGTAGGAAGTACGGGGCGACCGTCGGGATGGCGCCGACCCGAACACGCCCGGTCTGGCCGTCGTCGGCGATCTCGGCCATCGTGTCCTCGAGGATCGAGAGCACCTGCTGGGCTCGGGCCTGAAGCAGCGTCCCGGCGTCGGTCAGCGAGATCGACCGCGTTTTGCGCTCGAAGACCGGCTGACCAAGCTCCTCTTCCAGTCGCTGGATCGATCGGCTGAGCGCCGGCTGCGAGATCATCAGGTCGTCGGCCGCCCTCGTGAAGCTCCCCCGTCGGGCGATCTGCAAGAAATACCGTAACTGGTCGAGTTGCATCCAGCCTCCCCCGCGATCGATGCATCACGGTTATGATACCGATTCGGAGATTGCATTGGAAGAATTGGTGCCGAGACGAGACAATGCAACCGAGAGCGAGGCGGGCCGGCCGCATGAGCCGGCATCGGAACTACAACCTCCGGAGGAAGCACGATGAGGAAAGCCCATCTCGCCCGATTCGTGGCCGGGCTCTCGGCGCTGGTCGCCGCCGGGCCCGCGATTGCCCAGGAGCCTCGACCGGTCCGGCCGCACGCACAGGTCCAGGCCCAGGCGAGGGCCGCGGAGCCGGTCTCGAAGTGCCCGGTCGCCGGCGCGGTTCGGATGCTCACCGCCCTGACCACCACCGTCGACAACCCCGGTCAGGGCGACGCGAAGCAGGCTCCGCCGTCCTACGACGCTCCCCCGCCGAAGGCCATGTCCAACCGTGACTGGTGGCCGAACGAGCTGAACTTGCAGGTCCTCCACCAGAATCCGGCGCGAGGCAATCCGCTCGGCGGAACATTCCGATACGCCGAGGCGTTCCAAAAGCTCGACCTCGCCGCGGTCAAGAAGGACATCAAAAAAACGCTCACGACCTCGCAGGACTGGTGGCCGGCCGACTACGGAAATTACGGGCCCCTCTTCATCCGGATGGCCTGGCACAGCGCGGGGACGTATCGCGTCGGCGACGGCCGAGGCGGCGCCTCCGACGGCACCCAGCGTTTCGCTCCGCTCAATAGCTGGCCCGACAACGCCAATCTCGACAAGGCGCGCCGGCTCCTCTGGCCCATCAAGCAGAAGTACGGCCAGAAGCTCTCCTGGGCCGATCTGATGATCCTCACCGGCAACTGCGCGCTTGAGTCGATGGGCTTTGAGACGTTCGGCTTCGCCGGCGGTCGCGAAGACGTCTGGGAGCCCCAGCAAGATGTCTACTGGGGCCCCGAGAACACCTGGCTCGGAGGCGATCGCTACCAGAAGAAGACCATGGCGAACCCACTCGGCGCCACCCAGATGGGCCTGATCTACGTCAATCCCGAAGGCCCCAAGGGCATCCCCGACCCGATCGCCGCCGCCCAGGCGATCCGCCTGACCTTTGGCCGGATGGCGATGAACGACGAGGAAACCGTCGCCCTGATCGCGGGCGGCCATACCTTCGGCAAGGCTCACGGAGCCGACGATCCGAAGAAGTTCGTGGGCCCGGCGCCCGAGGGGGCCGGACTCGCCGAGCAAGGACTCGGCTGGAAGAATTCCCTTGGCAAGGGAAACCGCGACCAGACGATCACCAGCGGCCTTGAAGGCGCCTGGAGCACCACCCCGACGAAATGGTCCAACGACTATTTCGATCACCTTTTTAACTACGAATGGGAACTGACAAAAAGCCCGGCCGGCGCCTGGCAGTGGACTCCCAGGGACGGTGCGGGCGCGGGGACCGTTCCCGACGCGCACGACCCGTCGAAGTCGCACGCTCCAATGATGTTCACGACCGATCTCGCCCTGCGAATGGACCCGGCCTACGCGAAGATTTCGAAGCGGTTCCACGAGCATCCCGACCAGTTCAAGGCGGCCTTCGCGAAGGCCTGGTACAAGCTGACCCACCGCGACATGGGCCCCCGCTCTCGACTGCTCGGCCCGGAAGTCCCGCCGGCTCAGTTGTGGCAGGACCCTCTCCCCAAGGTCGCTTCGGAAACGATCGACGCACAGGATATCGCGCACCTCAGGCGACGCATCCTCGACTCGGGCCTGACCGTCCCACAGTTGGTCGCGACGGCCTGGGCCTCGGCCTCGACGTTCCGTGGCTCCGACTATCGAGGAGGCGCGAACGGAGCCCGAATCCGCCTCGCTCCGCAGAAGGACTGGGAGGTCAACCAGCCGGCCGAATTGGCCCGGATTCTTGGGCTCTACGAGCAAATCCAGAAGGAGTTCAATGGGTCGCAGAAGGGGGACAAGCGCGTCTCGGTCGCCGATTTGATCGTGCTTGGCGGATGCGCCGGGGTCGAGGAAGCCGCACGGAAGGCCGGGCATGAGGTCCGCGTTCGGTTCTCGCCCGGCCGCGCCGATGCGAGCCAGGATCAAACCGACCTCGATTCGTTCGCCGCGCTCGAGCCGGCCGCGGACGGCTTCCGCAATTACCTCAAGTCGGGCCAGACTCGGAAGGCCGAGGAGCTACTGGTCGATCGGGCGCAGTTGCTCACGCTCTCGGCCCCGGAGATGACCGTGCTGCTCGGTGGGCTCCGCGTTCTGGGCGTGAATGTCGGCGGCTCACCTCACGGCGTCTTTACCGATCGCCCCGGTACTTTGACCAACGACTTCTTCGTCAATCTGCTCGACATGGGGACCGATTGGCGTCCCTCCGGCAGCGAGGAACAGGTCTTCGAGGGCCGCGATCGGAAGACGGGGAAGATCAGGTGGACAGGGACCCGGGTTGACCTCGTCTTCGGCTCGAACTCTCAACTGCGGGCGATCGCCGAGGTCTATGCCTCCGACGACGGTCGGTCGAAGTTCATCGACGACTTCGCGGCCTCCTGGGCGAGGGTGATGGACCTCGATCGGTTCGACCTCGATCCGGTTCTGCGCGAGGGGTCGAAGGCCAAGGCCCTCTCCTACCGAAACTGAACCGTCGCCGACGATTGCCGGCGGTCCCGGATCCGGGCCGAGCCAGGACGCTCGGCACTGGGTCCGTTTTTGCTTTTGGGAGTTGATCCCAGAGATCAGGTCCCTCCCACCGCTCGATTGAAGAAGTCGGGCGGACACGGTGCGACGAACTCGATGTGCGCGATCCACCGTCCGCTCGGGTCGAACGAGGCCATCAGCAGCCGCCCTTCGACCGGAGCGACCGCCTCGCCAGCCGACTCGAGCCGGAGCCAGATCGAGATCCCCGAAGGTGGAAGAATGTCCGCACGGAAGGCAGCGCCCCCCACGCAAAGATTCAGGAGATCCCCGCCGACCGACCTTTCACCCTCCCGCTCGCGCCAGGAGAGGCTGGCCCGAGATTCTCGAACCGCGTAACGCTTCCAGAGCCGGCGTTCCCGGCGGGCAGCGATGAACGGGCCGAGTGGGACCCACTGGGCGAACCGGAGCTGAACGACGCGCCGGCCCGAGGGGTCGGACCAGATCTCGACAACCCGGGCCTCGATCGGCTCGGGCGAGGCCGCTTCGCGTGGGAGGATTAGCCGGAGCGACTCACCGACCCTCGGCGAGCGATCGGCGAGCACCGAGGCGCCCGCGCCGCTGAGCTTCAGGATCACGACCCGGCTCGAAACGTCTTGCTCCTCCGACCGCCAAAGGATCTCCGCCTCGATGGCGTCCAGAGGAACCTCGGGCGCGGCTCGATCGTCGGGCGATCGGGCAGGCTGCGATCCGGATGACTCGGAATTCGTGGTATCGGGCTCGCTCATCGGTCTAGGTTCCTGGTGTCTCGTCATCAAACCGGCATCGCTCGTTGAATCTGATAAGCATTATATGTAAGCGAGTTCTCCGAAGGAACCCGGAAAAAATTATGGATCATCCAGGCTTCGGGTCTGGCCCGAGTGATGCAGGTAGACGGACCGCTAACGCCGACCTGGACCGCGGAGCGTCTCGGCCTTCCAGAGATAGACGTCGAACTCGCCCAGTTCGGTGGGGATGATGATGTGCTGGTCGGGTGGGATATCGGCCATTCGGTGTGCGATTGAGACCACGCGCGCGCCGGAAGGGAGCTTGCGGAGTTGCGGCAGGAGCCGGGCGTTGAGCCTTGGCAGCAGGTAGAGTGTGACGACGGTCGGCCCCTGGCTCAGGTCGAGCTGGAAGATATCCCGACGATCGATCCTGACCAATCGTTCCACGCCGTTCTTTTGAGCACGGGCGCGGGAATCCTTGACGCGTTCCGGATCGAGATCGAAGCCGACCGCCTTGCATCCGTACGTTTTTGCGGCCGTAACCGGGATGCGACCGTCGCCACACCCAAGGTCCCAGACGACGTCCCGTGCAGTCAGACTGGCCATCCGGAGCGCCGCGTCGACGACCACCTGGGGAGTTGGCTCGTATTCGACGTCGCCGATCGGCCGGCGGCCGGGCTCGCGGAGGTCAATCGATTCGAAGTCACCGGGTCGGACGTCGACCCGCTCGGTGACCGTTTTCGGGCCGTCAGGACCGGGGATGATCGCCTGGATGGTGTAGGTGTACTGTCCGGGCGGCAAGGGCGGTGAGACGAACCGTCGCATCGGCCCGTCCGAGGCAACCTCGCGCCCCTCGATCAACAGGCGGGCTCCTTCCGGCCAGTAGACCTCAACCGTGATGGTTCGCCGATCTCCCTGCCCGATCGCGAGCGTGGGAACCAGACCAACGAGCAGGGCCGCCGCTACCATTGTCGTACACCGCATGCGAATCACCTGGAAGTGGCCACCGGGATCGGATCGAAGAGACACTCTGTCTCGATGATACGTCGGCCCGTTCCTTGCGACGACGATCGCCTCGCCACTTTTGCGTTTTCGTGATCGCTGGATTCTTGATCGATCTCCGCCTCGACCGCCTTGACTTGGCCCTTCCGCTTTCGCATCCTCGGAGCCATGAGACACCCAAAAACGATTCTTCTGATGCTCTTTCTCGCCGGGCCCGCGTTCGCCGGGTCGGGCGCCCCGACCACGACCCTCCGAGGTGCCGCCGGCGATCGTTTTCTGATCGGGACGGCGGTCATGTCTCGGCAGCTCGACGACCCGAAATTCTCGGTGCTGGTCGCCAGCCAGTTTGACTGCCTGACGGGCGAGAACGAGTTCAAGCCGATCTCGGTGCATCCGCGGCCGGGTGTCTTCCGGTTCGAGGCGGCTGACCGGATCGTCGCGTTTGCCCAGGCCCATCAGATGAAGGTGGTGGGTCACACGCTCTGCTGGCACAGCCAGTCGCCCGCCTGGCTCTTCCAGGGACCTGACCGGAAGCCCCTCCCGCGCGAGGAGGCGATCCGTAACCTCAAGGAGCACATCGACACGGTCGTCGGTCATTTTAAGGGGAAGGTCATCGGCTGGGACGTGGTCAACGAGGCCATCTCCGACGCGAAGAATTCTTACCTGCGCGAGAGTCCGGCGCGTCGGGCGATCGGAGACGACTTCATCCTGAAGGCGTTCGAGATGGCTCACGCCGCCGACCCGGGTGCTGAACTGTATTACAACGACTACAACGACGAGACCGCCGAGAAGCTTACCAAAACGATCCGGCTGGTCCGCGAGCTGAAGGCCGGAGGCGCCCGGATCGACGCGGTCGGTATCCAGGGCCATTACCGGCTCGATGACGCCGGGGCGCCCGATCGCCTTGACCGGGCGATCGCCGCCTACGCGGCCGAGGGCGTCAAGGTGATGATCACCGAGCTGGATGTGGATGTCCTGCCGAGACGGGGCCGGGGCGCCGACGTGGGCGCCCGGGAGCAAACCGGCGCCAATCCTTACCAGGATCGGTTTCCCGCCGAGATTGCCGAGGCGCAGGCCCGCTATTACGCCCGGATCTTCCGGGCCGTCCAGAAGCACCCCGGCACGGTTACCCGCGTGACGTTCTGGGGAACGCATGACGGGGCGACCTGGCTGAACAACTGGCCGGTTCCGCGGCGGACCAATCATCCGCTGCTTTTCGACCGAGAATTGAAGCCCAAGCCGGCCCTTGGCGCCGTGCTGGAGGTTCTGTCGAAGCCCTGAGATGGGCCAGCGAGAAAACGCAACTACGAAAACACGCCTTCCCACGAAAAGGAGAGCCTGGATTCCCGCACGCGCATCGATCCTGGTCGCTCCTGCCGTCGAAACGCGCCGGGGAAATCCTCCGCGTCCTTCATGATTCTCGTGGATTCATTCGTCTCCCATCCGCTTCACTCGCCCGATTCGTGGTCCTGGGTTGCGTCGGTGGGCGAGTTGGATCTGGCGGGATTGGGCGTCCTCCGGATATCGTCAGAGCGAGTTATCCGTCCCCGATCGAGAGTGTGGAAACGATCCCGATCAGCGCCGGGGCGATGTGGGACCGCTCCGGGAACGGAAGGCTCTCGTTATCGAACAGGGCGACAGGCCTCGTAGAGGGGCCATCCGGGTGCATTGATTCCGCGACCCTTCGTCAAGAAGCCAGCATGAAACTGCTACTCGTGGAGGACGACCGGAAGACCGCCGCCTACCTCTGCAAGGGGCTGGTCGAGGCGAGCTTCGCCGTCGATGTCACCTCCCGCGGCGATGATGGGCTGCACATGGCCTTGACCGGCGAGTATGACTTGATCGTGCTCGACGTGATGCTTCCCGGCCGCGACGGCTGGTCCATCCTCGACGAGCTGAGGAAATCAGGGCGGCAGACGCCGGTCCTGTTCCTCACGGCGATGGACGCGGTCCCGGATCGCGTGCGCGGCCTGGAACTGGGGGCCGACGATTATCTTGTCAAGCCGTTCGCCTTCTCCGAGTTCCTCGCCCGGGTTCGGACGGTTCTCCGACGGGGCGCCCCGCGTCCGACGGAAGTCCTCCGGATCGCCGACCTCGAGGTCGACACGATCCGGTTCGCCGCGAGCCGGTCTGGCCGGAAGCTTGACCTGACGCCCAAGGAATTTGGCCTGCTCGCGCTGCTCGCCCGGCGAGCAGGCGAGGTGCTCTCGCGTACGCGGATCGCCGAGCAGGTCTGGGACATGAATTTCGACAGTGATTCCAACGTGGTCGACGTCCACATCCGGCGCCTCCGGGCGAAGGTGGATGACCCGTTCCCGTCGAGGCTGATCTACACGGTTCGCGGGGTGGGATATGTCCTCGAAGCCCGGGGTTAGGGCCTGGTCGATGGGCGGGCGGATGGCCGCCTGGTACGCCGGATCGGCAGCCGTTCTCCTGGTGGTCGCAACGGCGAGCCTGCATGGGACAATCGTGGCCAGCCTCGACGCCGACGGCGACGAATGGCTGGGTGACTCGATTGACTACTTGATGAATTACGAGCGCCGAACCGGCCGGCTCCCCGATCCGGAGGACACTCCAGCCGACGACATTCGCATCCGAGACGAGACCGGCCGGATCGTCTTCACGACGCCCTCGGCGAAGGATCGGCTTCCGCCGGTTCTGGTCCCGGGCGCCCCTGGCCTTAACTTTCGGACCGCATCGGGACGATGGTTCCGTGCCCTCTCGCGGCGTGCGGGGGGCCGGATCTACGAGGTCTCCTATGAGCGGACCCACGAGCTGGAGCTGCTCGGGCGGTACCGGTCTTACATGGCTTTCGTACTGGCTCCGGCACTGGCGGCGTCGGCCGTCGCTGGCCTGGTGATCGCCCGCCGCGGTCTCCGTCCCGTGGGCGAGATCGCGGCGACCGCTCGACGGATTGGCCCCGAGCGACTGGGGGATCGGATCGCTCTCGACCGGATCCCCGCCGAGCTGGACGACCTGGCCCGGACCTTCAACGTGATGCTCGACCGGCTTCAGGAGTCGTTCGGCCGGCTCGAACGGTTCTCCGCCGAGATCGCCCACGAGCTCAGGACGCCCGTCCACGCCATCCGGAACGTCGCCGAGGTTGCCCTGGAGACCTCCCGAACTCGGGATGAGGACCGGGAGGCACTGGCCGCCTGCCTCGACTCGGCCGAGCACCTCACCCGGCTGATCGAGCGACTGCTCTTCCTCGCACGAGCCGCCGACCCCCGGACTGTCCTCGAGCTGGAAGCCTTTGATCTGGCGGCCGAGCTTGCGGTCGTCCGCGAATTCTACGGACCGGCCGCGGCCGAGGCAGGGATCGAGTTGATCGTCGTCGCCCCTCCCCATCTGGCCTGTCGGCTCGACCGAACGCTCTTCCAGAGGGCCCTGGGCAACCTCCTGACCAACGCCCTGACCCACACTCCCCCGGGCGGCCGGGTGACCGTTTCCGCCGCCTCCGGACCCAACGGCCTGGAAATCTCCGTGGCCGATACCGGCTCCGGGATCGCCCCAGAGCACCTGCCTCACCTCTTCGACCGGTTCTATCGGCCGGATCCGGCCCGTCCCTCCGGCCAGGGCGTCGGCCTCGGTCTGGCGATCGTTCGGACCATCGCCGAGCTGCACGGCGGTCGAGCCTCGATCGCCAGCCGTCCCGGCGCTGGGTGCGTGGCCACCCTGGGTTTCCCCTCGCCCGCGCATGACGAAATCGTCATCCCCGCGTAACGGTCGCGTCATCCGCTACCGGATAGTCTCCCTGGGCCGTCCGCTGATCTCTCGGTTCGACCCCGTCAAGGAGACCGACCATGACACGACGCGATCACTCCCGTGGTTTCACCCTGATTGAGCTTCTGGTGGTTATCTCGATCATCGCCGTGCTCATCGCCCTGTTACTCCCCGCCGTCCAGGCCGCCCGCGAGGCGGCCCGACGCGCTCGATGCACGAACAACCTCAAGCAACTCGCCCTGGCTTCCCACAACTATGAGTCCGCCGTCGGCTGTTTTCCGATGGGCACCCCGGTCCGGGTCGCCACCTACAGCCAGGGCTGGATCCAGGCGGGCGATTACGATCTTGGGCATAGCCTCTTCGTTGCGATGCTGCCCCAGATGGAACAGTCCGCGCTGTTCAACGCCGTGAATTTCTCCGTGAACATCACCCAGCCGCAGAACCTGACGATCCAGCAGGCGCAGGTGGAAACTCTGCTCTGCCCCAGCGACCCCGCCGCGAGGCAGGTCGAGGCGCCCACGATGTGGGTGGAGTTCCCGGGGTTCCGCGCGGCTCATGGCAGCTACGCGGGCTGTACCGGAACATGGTCCCACTGGACCTGGAGCCCCACATCCCGCCCGCCGCTGGCCGCGCTCGTCGCCCAGGACAACGGGATCTTCTACGTGAATAGCCGGACGCGGATTGCCGACGTGACCGACGGGATGAGCAACACGATCCTCCTGGGGGAACGAATGCTCTACGATCGCTATCGCCCGGAATCCAACTGGTGGTTCAGCGGGTGGCTTGGCGACGGGCTCTTCGACACCCTGACCGCGATGAACCCGCAGCGACTCGTCGCGATCGGGTCGCTCCCCGCACCCGACACCAACGGCTGGCCGGGCGTCGAGGACAACGCCCTTTGGAACTCGGCCTCGAGCCGCCACCCGGGCGGGGCCAACTTTGCGATGGCCGACGGCTCCGTGAGGTTCCTCAAGGAGACGATCCAGAGCTGGCCAGTCGATTCCTTCGGTAACCCGACCGGCGTCAAGGACGGCGGCGGGACCATGCATCCCTTCGACGGGACGACCCTCTATACGCTCCTTCCGGGCACAAGGCTGGGCGTCTATCAGGCTCTCTCCACACGGAACGGCGGCGAGGTCATCAGCTCGGACAGCTACTGATCGCCCGCGTGGATTCAGATCGAATCCGCGACCGGGAAATATTGACCGTGTGAGAGAGGCCGGGCAGCGGGTTTGATTTGCGTGTCTGGGAAAGTGGTCAAGGGTCGGCTCCAACGTCGAGAACCGCGGAACAGACCCCGACCAGAGACGCCTCCAAACCCTTTCGATTGATGCCGACGATGTGACGACCCCCAGCGAGGACACCGGTCATCCGGAGCTTTTTGTTGGATGAGCGGCGCCCACCGAGGGACCCGATGATTCATCGGGAATTCCCGTTTTCGATCGGGTTCGCTCGGAGGGCGTTGTCCATCCCATGAATCGCCGAGGGCGGTGTTGCCCGATGGATTTACCCGGTTGTCTCGCGACTGAGTCCTTAGCTTCGCGTTTTTCCCTGGTCTCCGCTCCACCCGATCGATTCGCGGCCCTGGGTCGCGTCGGCGGGCGAGGTAGGTCTGGCGGGATCGGGCGTCCTCCGGATATCGTCGGGGCTGGTCATCCGGCCGCGATCGAGAGTGTTGGAGGATTCCCTGTGAATGTCCTGGTTGTGGGCGGCGCTGGCTATATTGGAAGCCATTGCGTCCGCCAGCTCATCCTCGCCGGGCATCGCCCCGCTGTCCTGGATAATCTGGTTTTCGGCCACCGGGCCGCCGTCGGGCCCGAGGTGCCCTTTTACCAGGTTGACCTCGGCGACGAGGAGGCCGTCGGCCGCGTTCTCGATGCCGATCGGCCCGACGTGGTGATGCATTTTGCGGCCTTCGCCTACGTCGGCGAGTCGGTGACCGATCCGCTGAAATACTACTTCAACAACAGCGTGGCGACGCTGCACCTTCTCCGTGCCATGCTCCGCCGTGGCATCCGCCGGTTTGTCTTCTCCTCGACGTGCGCGACCTACGGCGTTCCGCAGGGCCTCCCGATCGTTGAGGGGATGCCGCAGTCGCCGATCAACCCCTACGGCCAGACCAAGCTCGACGTCGAAAACGCGTTGAAGGCTCTTTCGAAGGCCCACGGTCTGAGCTTCGCCGCCTTCCGCTACTTCAACGCCGCCGGCGCCTCTCCCGAGGGCGGGATCGGCGAGGACCACCACCCCGAGACCCACCTGATTCCCCTGGCGATCGCGGCCGCGGTCGGCCAGGGTCCGCCGCTGAACCTTTTTGGGACCGACTATCCCACCCCCGACGGCACCTGCCTTCGCGACTACGTCCACGTCGACGACCTGAGCCGCGCCCACTTTGCCGTTTTCGAGGCTTTGGCGACTCCAGGCGCCTCGCTCTTTTACAACCTCGGGACCGGGACTCCCACCTCGGTGCGTGAGGTTCTCGCGGCTGTCGAGCGAGCCACGGGCCGGCCGGTCCCGGTTGTCGAGGGGCCCCGTCGCGAGGGTGATCCCCCGGCTCTCTACGCCGACGCCTCGAAGGCCCGGACCGAGCTCGGCTGGCAGCCCGAATACCTGGAGATTGGCCCGATCGTCGAGACTGCCTGGAAATGGCACCGCGACCACCCTCGCGGCTTCGCCGATCGCTGATTCCCACGTCCGCCGACGCATTCTCGATCTTCGGGCAGGGCGAGGGTCCGTCCGAGCGTCCGAGCCTCGCATTCCGGCTCGGCCCCAGCCTCGCCCTCCGACCCGCCGTACAGTGGACCCCAAATTTCGGACCGCTCGGTAAGTTCTCCTTGAGGAAACCAATCGAGGGTGGTAGTGATCATCGAAAAGTGGTTCTTCCGCACTCTCGATGACGGACACTCGTAGAAGGTGGGCCACCTGGCCAGTTCGAGCCAGGTACGATCCATCGTTGGAGGGTCCGTTTGCTCCTCTCTGAACTCCTCGCTGCGCCCGCGGGCAGCAGCG
>DAIDKV010000111.1 GCA_027449865.1 Planctomycetales bacterium | reverse complement strand
AGTAGCGCTCACTCGAAGGCCCCCTTTGTCCTGGAATGATGAGGATGTGTTCGTACCTCTATTATTCCAGAAACCTCGGGGGTCTTCGAGCTTTTCCTCGAGAATCTTGCCCGTGGACTATATATCACGCTTGGTTAAGGTTTAGTTGGGGATCAGGGGAGCTTGATCTGGAATCGCTGTTCGCCGATCTGAAAATGGACCATTGGATCGACGGTGATCTGCGTCATCCGCGTCCAGAGTCCGTTGAGGGATTTGTTGTGTTCGGCGTGCCAGGAGCCTTGCGGCTTACGAAATAGCCGGACGTGCCGGAGCTCACAGAACGGGTCGTCCGGCCGCTGGATCGCGCACGACGAATCCGACCCGATCCAGTATTCGTCCTTGACCAGGAGGGTGCGGTTTCCGATCTCGCCGCCGATCTGTTCGGTGAGGGCCGGTGGCCGGAAGGGGCTGGGAGCGTCGTCCCAGCCGCGGGTGCTGCCTCGCCCGGAATCGTCGGCATCGAAATCCGCCGTCCCCCCCGCCGCGGGTTGAGGCGCGTCGAACCGATAACGCCCGCCGCCGACGAGGATCTCGGCGCCATCGGCCATCGCGGTCTTGCTCACGCGGACGAACATTCCGTGGGTGCTCTGGAGGTCGGTGACGACCCACCGGTGCATCCCGCCGACGAACTGATGAGTGATCTCGACGTGTCGGCCCGACATCCGACCGTCGAGGGGGAACGTCAGATCTCCCTCGGATCGTCCGATCACGAACCGGGGCCCGCGAATGCGAATGATCTCGCCTTCCATCCGGCCGTCGTCGAAGACGATCAGCATCGGGACGGGCGGTCGGAGCGTCGGGCGGAACGGGCTCGCCGTGCGGACGGCGGCTGAGGCGCCGGCGCCACGGGCATCGGCGGCGAGGCCAGTGGGGCCGGTGCCGAAGCAGGCTTCAAGGCCTGGGCCTTCAGGCCCGAGAGCATCGCCTGGCGGACGTCCTCATCGGTCTCGATCAGGGTGCCCGATCGATCGAGGTTTGGTGGCTGGGACATGGTCTTCTCGCTAGCAGGGTTCGCTGGATCGATCTCCCACGCGGTCGCATCTCGCTGGGATGTGCCAGCCCCGAAGGCGCGATTCAGGGCCGCTCGCTGATCTCGAAGTTACGGAAGCGGATCGTACCCGTGTGCTTCTCGCTGCCCAGATCTCCTTTCCCAACCAATCCGGGGTGCGACAGGTCGAGCAATATTGAATTCTGCGTAAGGTCGCACGACTCATCGATGGCGTCGGGGCCTGGTTATGGGAAGCCGTCAGCGAGGTCGATGGCTGCCTGAGCCGGGATGTCGGAGGCTCCGGAATTCCCACAGGCCGGCAACCTGCACCTGGCAGAGCACATCCATGCCGACGCGGCCCAGCTCGCGGACGACCTCGTAATCGGGGTGCTCGGCCAGGCCCGACGGCCAGGCCTCTGCCGGGGATGCGACGCAACCGGGGCGACAGCGTCGAGCATCGAGATGCGATCGTGCGGAGGAGCCCCCCGCCAGGCGAGGCGAGCCTGGCCCCGGCTTCGCGGAGGCCGCCGAGAAAGGTGTCGGACGAGACCTCGCCGACACGACGGCGGCAGTCGAGACAGTCTTCCAAATGGGCGTCGACGGAGGACGAGGACGACTCGTCGAGTGTCCCCAGGCCGTAAGCCTGCAAGGTCTGATCGCTCGGATGGCGTGGGGGCTGGGCGATCACGGAATCGTCCTCCGGCATCAGGCAAAGCTCGGTGGTCGAATGATCTGTCCTTGACAATGGGAGCACGCTCGGACGTCGCGGCCTGTCGAGAAAAAACGTATGGGATTTATTCCTGGATATCCACCGCATGAATGAGGACCGTCCCCGACTTGACGAAGATGCCGGCCACGCCCCGGTAGTCGGCTGCGGGGGTCTTCGCGTAGCTAGCGGTCGAGGTCTTGCCGTGGCTGGTGACGATCTGCGCCCGCGACTGCGGATTGACATCGAATGTGATCCGGATTGAAGCGTCGGGTGCGGCTATTTCGACCTTCGCGCCGACCTCGGTCTTTTGGAAATCGGTCGCCTGGAACCCGGCGTGGATCTTGCCGTCCTTCTCATAGATTCGCGATGTGATTGCCTTCCAGCCTTCGGGCCCGCGGTGGGCGCGGAGGGCCAGGAACGCCTCGGTCCCCTTGCTGGCCTGGAGGGTGATCTTCATCGTGCAACTTCCGGCGAACTCTTGCCGCGTCAGGAGGAGATTCCCGCCGGGTCCGGCCGAGAGCTGGACACCGCGTTGATCCATCGCGATCCGGTCGGGATCGCCGACCTGCCAGTACGTCGTCTTGTCCGGGCGCAAAGCCGGCCAGAACACCAGCCGGGGCGGCTCGAGGTTTTGGGCCCGCGGCAGCACGGGCGCCGCGATCGCGGCCAGGAGGCGGAAGTCCGGAGGCGCAGGCGCGGGCGGAGCCTTCTTCGCAATCGGCTCCTTAGCCGCGACGATCGCGGGCGCCGGGGTCGGAGGCGGGCTGGGCGGGGGCGCCGGCGAGGCAACGGCCGGATCCGAGCGCGGCTTCGACGCGACGATGCGATCCGACCCACGTTCGACCGGGCGCGGGGCGGGCGCGATGGGGCCTGGCTCGGTCGACTCCTCGGCGATGCGGGGAACGGCCGGTCGCTCCGGGCGAGGATCATTCCGGGGAGGCGTCGGCCGGCGAACGACCGGGCTCGTCGAGGCCGACGCGGGTGGTGGACCGACAGGAGATCCCTCCGGCCGATTGAGAACGAACCGGGAGACGATCAGGCCGGCGAGCATGACCCCCGCTCCCGCCGTGATCCAGGGCCAGGGCGGGCCGGCTTTCGTTGTTGGTGTCGTGGTCGGTCGCGACGGTGAGAGGTTTTCCTCGTGCCCCAGGTCGATCGATGGGAGCGAGGCGACAGAGGGCTTCTCCGCGACGTTCGGCGCGACCACCGGCGAGGGAGCCACCCTCGGCTCCTCGCCCGGCCGGAAGAAGGGGCGGAGCGCCTGCGCGACCTCGCCGGGCGTCTGGAACCGATGGCCCGGCTCCTTTGCCATCATCTTTGCGACCAGCACCGCCAGCTCGGTCGGGACGTCCGGGCACGCCAGGTTCAGGGGCGTCGCGTCGCGCGAGTGGTGCGCCTGGAGGATCTCGTAGAGGCTATGAGCGTCGAACGGCGGCTTGCCGGTCAGGAGGAAATACAGGGTGCAGCCGAGGCTGTAGATGTCGGCGCGGATGTCGGCCTTCTTGGCGTCGAGGCTCTGCTCGGGGGCGATGTAGTCGGGCGTGCCGAGCATCTGCCCCTCGCGGGTCAGGCCGCCGTCGATGGGCGCTTCCTGGGTCGCCCTCGCGAGGCCGAAGTCGAGGATCTTGACTGTCGCCCGGCTCCCCTGGCGGGCGAGCATGAGGTTGCCGGGCTTGATGTCGCGGTGGACCATCCCGCGCTCGTGGGCGTGCTGGAGCCCCAGCGCCGCCTGATAGGTGAAGTGACTGGCGTGGGCGACCGAGAGCGGCCCCCGCCGCCGGACCAGATCGGCGAGGTTCTCGCCCTCGACGTACTCCATCGCCAGGACGATCCGGTCGCCGGCCCGGACCGCCGAGTAGGCCGTGACGATGTTCGGGTGATGGAGTTGTGCCGCATTCCGGATCTCGCGGAGGAACCGCTCGCGCACGATCCCCCGGTCGAGCAGGTGGCCGCTGACCACCTTGAGGACCTCCGGCCGGCCCATGAGCCGGTTGCGGGCGAGGTAGACGACCCCCATCCCGCCCCGACCCAGCTCGCGAACAACCTCGTAATCGGGGTGGTCGGCCAGGTCGGGCGGCAGGTCCTCGGGTGCGGGGCGAGTCTCGGCGATGCTCATGGGACGGGCCTCCGTATGCAGTTCCGGATCGGGTTTTCCCTCCCTCATTTGCCGATCGCGCCGGCCTTCGGTGACTGCCCGAGTTTCGTGGATCTCTTCGACCTTCGATAGGCTTCCGTATCGAACGAGACGTTCTCTTCGGAGTCCATTTGCTTACGTCTCAGGAGCCGGTGGTCCTTCGAGGGACCGAGATCATACTGAACTTTCGTCCGCTCCTTGAGCGCCCTCAGCGCACTGGCCACTTCCGGATTCCGCTTCAATTCAGCGTACTCGGCGTCGATCTTGTCCATGATGGGCCTGAGCGTGGCGCTCTTCTCGAGGAACTCCGTCCGGCGCTTCAAGAATTCGTCCTGGAGTTGCTGCAGTTTCACCGGGCCGACTCGCCGCGAGTTGACCTGGGCGAACGCCCCCCGGGCCTCGGTCAATGCCAGGTCGTCTTGTTGAATTCGCATCTGGAGCATGGCCCGCTGCTGACGATTCGCATTGCCCATCAACTGACTTGCTTCCTGGATGTCGGCCTGAAGGCCAATGATTTGATCGTTGAGCCAGAGAGCCTTGTTCTCGAGATCGTACGCCACATTCGCCTCAAACAAGGCCTCCCGCATGACACGATCGAATGGAACCAGTCCGTTCCAGGCGGCTCGGTAGTCCGTTTCCGTTGGCGTGACGTAGTAGGTCTTCTCCCGATGAAGCCCGCGATTCGCGAGGATCTCCTCGGGGCTCATTGGGGCGGCGGGATTTGCCGGAGGGGCCGTGGCGGGTGGCGGCTTATCAGCAACCGCCACTTTCTTCGCGGCCGGTTTGGATTCGGGCGCCGGAACAGGCACGGTTGCGCTCGGAGCCGGTTTGGTCACGGGCGTCGGATCGGGCGCGGGTGCGGGCTGGGACCCGGGCGAGGAGCGTTGATCCGGGCGACGATTTGCCTTTGGTTCCCGATCGGACGCTCGATCGGTGGCCGGCGGCGGCGTGGGTGGCTCGAAGTGGGCCGTATCGAAGGGGAGCGACTCGGGGGCGGTCTCGGTGGCCGGCGCCTCGGGCGGGTTTGGCTTCCTCGTCGGGAACTGGAATCGCGAGGGCGGCTCAAGATCGCGATCGGCCCGTGCGACCACCTCCGGCCGATTCCCATCCGAGACGAGGCGCGGCCCGAACATCGAGCCGAACCCGGCGAACGCGAGCACCGAGGCCGCGGCCGGCCAGCGCCAGGCCGGGGTCGCCCTGGCGTCGCGCAACGACCGGAGCTCTTCGGTGAGGTTGCCGTCTTGCTCGATCTCGATGGGGAGGGCCAATCCCGGCTCGACGGGAGCGGGAAGCTTCGACGGCGAGGACGCCTGCGGCGTCCGGGCCGGCACCGGGTCGAGCCCCACCGAGAGTTCGAAGGAGGCCGTCGAGGGCCGCTTCGGGGCCGGTGCGGGCGCTGGCTGGTCGAGCCCCATCGAAAGCTCGAAGGGGCTCTCCACCACCGGCGGGGCGACCGACGTCGCTGCGACCACGGCCGCCGCCTTCTCTTTCTTCAGGAAGGGCAAGAGGGCCTGTGAGACGTCTCGGGGCGTCGGGAATCGCCGTGCGGGCTCCTTGGCCAGCATCGTCGCCGCGATGATCGCCAGCGGCATCGGGACATCGGGCCGGGCCACGTTCAGCGGGAGGGCATCCATCGACTGGTGGGCCTGGAGGATCTCGTAGAGGTTGGCCCCCTGGAACGGCGGCTCGCCGGTCAGAAGAAAATAGAGGACGCAGCCGAGGCTGTAGATATCGGCTCGGATGTCGATCCCGTTCGGAGCACTGATCTGTTCGGGAGCGGCGAACTCAGGCGTGCTCAGGGTGGTTCCTGCGCCCGAGAGGCCGAAGTCGAGGATCTTGACGATCGCCTTCCCGCCCTGGTTCGCCAGGACGAGCTTGCCCGGCTCGATGTCGCGGTGGACCAGGCCGTTCTCGTGCGCGCTCTGGAGGCCGGAGGCGACCTGATGTACGTAATGGCAGGCATTCGCCAGGGGCAGCGTCCCCTTCGACCGGACGATCCGGCGCAGGTCGAGCCCCTCGACGTATTCCATCGCCAGGACCAGGTCGTTGCCGGCGCGTCGGGCCGAGTAGAGGGTGGCGATGTTGGGATGGCGGAGCTGGGCCGCCTTGCTCACCTCGGCGAGAATCCGGTCGATCCGGGGGTCCGGGCCGCCGGGGCGGGCGGTGATAACCTTCAGAACCTCGTTCCGCCCCATCAGATGATTCTCGGCGAGAAACGAGATCCCATAGCTCCCCCGATCCAGCATGCGGACGATCCGGTGGTCCGGATGCTCGGCCAGCATCGCGGGGGGCACGACCTCCGCCGTCGATGGGCGGAATTTTCTGACGTCTCCGTCGCGAGGGCTCGAGGATCGTTCCGCCGCCCGCTGCCGGCAGGCCGGACAACCCTTCAGATGCTCCCGGATCGTTTCGGCTTCCGGCGCGGCGAGCTTGCCGAGGACGTAGGCTCCGAGAAGCTCCTCGGTCGGATGCGGGCCAGGATGAGCGTTCATTGTATTGGTCCTCCGGTGCTACCGAGCGCGCATCGCGCCCCCATCGAGGTATACGAAGGGCATAGTCACGGACCGGATCGGCGCCGCCTCGCGGGACCGCGAAGACGTCCCCGGTCTCTCCAGGAAAGGAAGGCTGCTGGTGGCGGGGACCTGCCGCAGAAATGCGAGATTATTTCAGAAGGTCGCCGGCTTCGGTACGCAACCTCTTGAGGATTCTGGACTTGGACTGAAGGACGGCGTTTTCCGAGAGGCCCAGTTCTTCCCCAACCCCCGCCGCCGAGGCGCCTTCCAGCGCGAAACGGCGGAACGCTTCCCAGGTGGTTGGCTGGAAATCAGGCTGGACGATTGCCAGCAGTCGCTCGAAGACGTGTCGGTCGTGATCGCGATCCCACTCGCGGGCCAGGTCGCCGTCCGGCGATTCAAGCTGGGCAAGGAACCCGTCGGCCGGATCGAGCCCGACGGCTGGAATCCGCCGCTGACGACGACGGTGAACCCGGACCCGGTTGACTGCAACCTGCCGGAGCCAGGCCCGGAACGAGCCCTCGCGACGGCGCTCGAACCGCGGCAGTTCCCGGATGACCACCATCAGGACGTCCTGCGAGAGGTCGGCGACCTCGTCGCCAAGTCCTGGGACCCTCGCCAGCCATCGACGGATCAGCGGGAGGTAGATGCCCTGCAAGCGGTGCCAGTCGTCGGCCTTGGGCCCGGCCACCTTCAGGCGGTCCAGCAGGCTCAGAGACGTGGGCATCGGGTCCATCGAGAGAGCTTCCTGAGCAAGATTGCACGATCGCATTCCAGCTGGAGATTCTACCGGTGCGATTGGGAGATCGCACCAGCTTTTATGCGAACTTCCTCCACCTCCTAACCGCGCGACCCCAGCGCTTCGTTCATGCGTCCGCGATGAAACGCCACGGATTTTTCCAGCGTGAGGCGAAACGAACTCGACAGCTTGCCCCCCGACAGCGATACGATCGAAGTGAAGAGCGACAATCGGACGGGCAGAGGGTGATTCGAACGATGGAGTCGAACGGCGTCAGCGTGCTCGACGGCGCGGCAATGGTGATGGGTTCGGCCATCGCCTCGATTCATGCGCTTCGCATGATGCGCGGCGACCTGACCGGTCCAGGCTGGGTGATGCTCTGGCTCACCTTTGCCGGGGTGGCGATCACAGCGACCGGTCCGTTCCTGTACCTGGCCCGCTGGTACGTGCGCCGATTGCCCGAGGCGCCGGGGATTGGCGAGCGGCTCTGGGCGATGCTGGGGATACCCTGGCTGCTGACCGCCGTGATCCAGTCGGCGACGGGCCCCGCGCCACGACAGGGGCCTCTGTTCGCCGCGACGCTCGTCATCGGCCTGGGTCTCACGAGCCTGACGGCGCTCGGGGCTGTCTGGACAACCTGGGTGATGGTCTCGCCCGAGCAGGCGGCGCGGGTGGAGATAGGCCCCTGGACGAACCGGATCGGACTGGTCCTGGCGATCGCCTGGCCGATCCAGTGTGGCCTGGGGCTGGTGGTGTTGAACTGAGAACTTCCACGAGCCGGCCCATCGAGGGGGAGGCTCAGGCCGAGTCTCCGAGAGGCGCGAGATCGGATGAATCCCGAGGCGACCGCGACCGCTCGGACCCGGTTCCGGATCCGGGACCTCCTGGCGATGGTGATCGGCTACGGGATGGCCTCGATCTTTGTCCGTGCGTTCTGGCCGGAGGACCCGCCGCCGACCCGGCTGTTCGTCCCGGCGATCGTGGCCTATCTATGGCTTGGCCTGGCCATGAGCGGGCCGATCCTGCTGGGGCGTACCACCGACGTGACCCATCCAAGAACCTGGGCCGAATGGGCCTGGCTGTTCGTCGGCGTTTACTGGATCGTCCTCGGCCTCTTCGTGATCCCGGCCCGACTGCGTGAATTCGGCCCGGCCGACGTCCTGATCTTTGGCCTGGTCCCGATCGCCGCCGCGGCCGGCTCCCGTCTGATCGGCCCGACCCCGGGACCGGCCGACTCGCCAGGCTGGACCCACCGCGCCGGCGTCTGGCTGCTGGCGACCTGGCCAGTCGCCTGGGGCTGTCTGGTCTACGCGGTCGCCGGACTGAAATGACAGAATCCGGGGTCGTCGGCCAGCCTCACCATGAAGGATCGAACCGCGGCTCACCAGAGCGCCCGCTCAACCTGCGCCGGATCATCGAGGTCGAGGATCCGGAGCGCCCCTTCGCTCCCGAGCAGCCCAAAGACGCGCGCCGCTGGGTCGTAGGCGTCGCGGAGAGAAGGACCGTCCATCGGCTTTCCATCCGGCCCGACGCCTCCGGCGATCACGACCCGGCGCGGGGCGGCCAGTGCGGCCAGGTGGGCGACGTCACCGACGTCGACAAGCATTCCGGGGACGATCGTCCCGAGCCGCTGGCCGCGATAGGGGCGGTCGGAGACGAGGGTCGAGATCGTTCCAATCGCCGCGACGCTCTTGATCCGCGGTTCGACCGCTCCGGCCGCCAGAGCGACCAGCCCGGCGGGCCCGATCCCGATCACGGCGGTCTCGCGGCGCTCGATCTCATTCATCGCATCGAGCAGCCGGCGGACATCGGTGACCCACTGGCCGAGCAGCGGACGCCCGATCCAGAGGCCCCACTCGGCCGAGTTGTGGTCGGGCGCCTGGCCGACGGCGTTGCGGCTCGGACCCTGTTGCCCGGTGGCGCGGAGGTCGAGCGTAACGACCGACCAGCCGGCCTTGTGGAGCGCGCCGGCGATCGGGCTCGCTTTGGCGTGGGCGGCGCCTTCGAGGTCCAGCAGGATGGCTCGGGATGCTTCGCGCCCGCGTGCCGGTCCCACGTCCGGTATCACGGCCAAGATGAACGGCCTGCGGTCGCGGGATGCTTCGCGCCCGCGTGCCGGTCCCACGTTCGCCAAGAGCCGGATGCCCGGCTCGGGCTCGAATTCGATTGACGTGTGGTTGCGTTCGGACTCGAAACCGGCGGAGGATTTCCCGGTGGGGGGCATACCGAGCCGCCGCCCGAGTGCCGAGCGTCGACGATCCGCATCGGCCTTCCAGGCCGCGACGTTGCTGGGGATCGGCCGCGATTCGAGGAGCTTTCGCCCGACCGCCGCCGCGTACTGCGGGAGCGTGATGAAGTCGTCGGGCCGCGTCTCGCCGGGGAAGCAGCGGAGTGCTTCTGGGTCCTCGGTCTTCAGCTCGGGCTCGGGGATCGGCGAGCCGTCGCCCTGGCCTTTCAGTTGCCGGGCGAACCAGCCGTAAGCGGCCTCGCGCATCTCCTTGTTGTAGCCGTGGCCAGACTCGATCAGGGTGTGCCGGAGGTTGGCCGTCCGATCGTGGAGCCGATAGAGCGGCTCCAGCCCGGCGAGCGTTTTCCTCGCCTCGGCGACCGAGAACTGCGGCGCGTCTCGCGTCGCGTTGACGATCATCAGCGGCTTCGGTGCGGCCTGGCCGAGCACTCCCCATTCGTCGGTGAATGTGAGGGCGCCGGGGACGACCTCGCAGAGGCAGCACGCGGCGCCGAGGTAGGCGTGGTAATTGCCGACCGAGCAGACCGGGACGCCCACCTTCAGGCCGTCGATCAGGGAAATTGCGTACATCGTCTGGTTGCCGCCGCCGCTCGCCCCGGTGACGCCGACGCGGTTGGCATCGACCTCGGGCCGGGTCGCGAGGAAGGCCAGCGCCCTCGAATTTTCGTAGACCTGCAAGCCGGCGAGGGTCAGCCCGGCGGGAAACAGTGTCGCGGCGGTCATCTCGCCGTGGTACTCACCGAGCGCCTTGCCGACCCCCCGTTCGCCGGCTCCGAAGGCATCGACCGAGAGGACGACGAAGCCCAGTCGAGCCATCGCGATGCAACGAGTTTGAACGGTCGGGTCTTGCTTCGCCCCGGCGAAATGGCCGTGGACCGAGAGGACCGCCGGATGTGGCCCCTCGCCGTCGGGGACGTAGAGATTGGCCGTCATCCGGACGCCAGGCATCGTCTGGAACGTCCACTTCTCGACCCGGTATCCATCGCGGTCGAGGGTACCGTGATGCACCGGATCGAGCGGCGGCGGAGGATCAGGGACGGTCCCCATCGCGAGGTTCATCCGCCGACGGATCTCGGCACGCCGTGCGTTCCATTCCTCGATCGATTTCGGCGGTGCATCGCCCTCACGAACCGCAACGCCCCGCGCCCGGACGAACGTCAGGTAGGCGTCCGGCTCTCCGGCGAGTGCCGCGGCCGTCCCCATCGCCGACAGAATCAGATAGAACGCCAGCAGCCGGCCGGCCCGCGCCGCCGGATCGATCGGTCGGATCATGGCAGGGTCCTCCTCGGTCCGCCCGCCAGTGTCCGCCCTCCGTCCCGGCGAATCAATGGGGCCGCCCGACGAGATTGGAACCGTTTAAGTGGAGAAAAACCAAGGGGGTGACTGGAAATCGGTCCTTACTCAAAGACCTGGATTGCCCAGATCGCCGAGCTTCTCAGCAGGACGAAATAAGGAGCCGCCCGGCCCAGGGTTCCCGGATTATCCGCGACCTTGCGACCGACCCAGCGGGACAGATTTCACCCGCTGGGCCGCTCACGGTACGCTCTCTCTTCTATGAGACTTGAAGTTACTGGCGGGTCCTGCAACGGTCATTGACGTAATGAGTTGCGACAATCTATCGGGAATTCGACTTGACAACTTGAAAAAGCGAGTGGGGGGGGTATAAATCAGAATCGAATCGGACAATTCAAAGTCGATGAGATTGGGTCAGATCGCAAGGCACCAGGGATGGTGCCGAGATGTCTGCACCGTGTCCTGCGTCGCGCAGACGATCCTCGCGACCACGCCGCGCTCATCTTCGGAGCGGCGTCCTCCTGTACCGGGTTCTGCGTCGCACATACGAGCTTCGTCTCTGTTTCAGCGTCCCTCGGGAGGCCAACATGCGAGCTGGTGTCAAGTCTGGACCGGCGTTCGCGATGGAGGATGTGACTCGGCCGAGTCGAGGCATTGCCGCCGTCCTTCTCGAGACGCTGCTTTGCGTTTCGTTTTCCTCGTTCGCGGGTTGTGGCCGCGGGATTTCGGCGACAGCTCCGGGCGGACTGTACGAAGCGGGACCGATCTTCACCGAAAGCGTAAATCAATTTCGTCATACATTTTCTGTTGTGAATACTACGGGAAACACCGTGAAGATCATGGGTGTGACGACCACATGTGGATGCACGACGGCGCGATTGGGTAAGCATGACCTTGCTCCCGGTGAGGCGACGGAACTGGAACTCACATCAAACACCCTCAAGGGGTCATACGGTAAGGCAAGCCTGTCGTGCACGCTCAACACCGATCACGAGCGATTCCGCCAATGGACGTATACGGTTCGTTATGACAATATCCCCCATCTTGCCGTCAGCCCGACGCATCACGACCTTGGAATCCTGCCGAAATCGACGCCATCAGCACGCTGGAAACCTCGGACACCATACACGCCGGTGTCCTTCACGGTCGACGTGTTCGCCAGGGATCGGGACGTCGATGTCGCAGACCTCCAGTCGCCGCTTGCCGAGGGGTTCATCGTTGATTTGGAGCCCACGTCCTCGAGCCGCGATATCGGCAAAGGAATTCACCACCGGCGATTCGAGTTGCGTGTAGCGCTGAAGGAGCCGATCGACGGGGCGACAGGCACTTTCAGCCGATCGATCCCGATTGTCGCTGCAGACGGCACCAAGAGGTTCGCGAGCGTCTCCTGGACATCGGAAGCTCCCGTCAGCGCCGCGCCCTCCGCGATCCACTTCGGGGCCGTCTCCCTTGGGGGGCGCGTGACGACGTCGCCCAAGAGGCTCGTGCTGCGCTCGACCGATGGAGTCGCGTTTCGGATCCTCGCGGTGGATTCCTCGCCCGAGACCCATGGCACCGTCCGGCTCGCAGATGGTACGGCGAGCGATGTGGAGCGGACATCTCATGACATTGCCCTGGTTTACTCCCTACCCAAGGGCCGATCCGACCAAATGTACACAGGGAGGATCCGGATCAGGACCAACAGAACCGACCATCCGGTGGTCAGTATTCCATGGTCCGCATTTGTTGGGCGATCGACAACAGGCGAGGTCGACGTGACCTCCCGGAACGAAGGTATCCCGGTCAGGAGGTTCCAGCGATGAGGACAACGCTCTTGGTGGCGCTGATGGCCTTCTTCTGCATCGCCGGTTTCGCGGTGTCCGTGAGCGGCGACGGCACACCCTACTACTGCACGGCAGCGTACAATGGTTGCTATGTCGTGACGGGAGCAACCTGCTTCGAGAACGCCGGCACCTGCGAAAACGGCTTTGGCAACTACCTCGACTTCGATGGCTTCAAGAATGTCAATTCTATCGTGGGGCAGTGCAACTTTGGTTATGGAACGAGCTGTACTCCAGGTGCGAAGACCACTTGTTGCGAGACGTCATTTTATTCGGCCAACTACATGGGGACGTGTGGGACTCTCGTTTGCTATATGGTTAACGACTGTAACGCATGTCCGAATCCCCACTAAGGATTTGCATCCTGGTTCATGGAGAGGGGACGGTCTGATCCGGACCCCTCTCTTCGGTAGGGCCGGAGCAGTAAAATGGCCTTGGCGTAAGATTCGGTCTGCGCCACCCGATCCAGCGGGACTTCTCCCGGGAACGGGCGCTGTCCCGCGGCATTCGATCCTGGGGCCAACATGAGGATCTTATTTCGCCGGTTAGGAGAGTAGGTTGGGCGTTCAGGCCTGACGGCTTCTGGTAAGGCCGGAAAGCCCAACCTACATGGGCTTCTTCCTCGTCGGAGTAGTGATCGATCGTCAGCGGAGACAACATTGATGGCATGTGGGATCGGGCGCGCGTCGAGTCGAACTGCTCCCATACGACCGCTTCAAGCCCTTAACGAGAGGATCATCATGCGAACCATGATCGCGGTTAGTGCGTTGTTCGCCATCGCGGGCGGCCCGGTCGATGCGGGCGAAAACCCGTACGAAAAACACAAGAATATTTTTGAATACATGAAAATAACATATGAGTCAAACAAGCAATCCATGGTATTCGGATCATTTAAATACGACTATATTTGTGGCGAAGCGGATGACGTGTCGGCGGGCCTGGCGGGGCAGCTGAACCATGCAATGACCGCGAGCGGATTCTATGCCTTCGATGGGCCGAACGCCAGGCGCGAGCAGCTATTCGACGCTCGCGATCTATCCGCCGCCGCTCGGGACCGTGGTGACGGAAACGTGGTGTCATCGATTCTAAGTTGTAGGAGTCTCACGGATGGGCGCACGACCCTCTGGAACAGTCTTCACGCCGATCCGGGATCGAATGGAGTGCCGAGACACGCGTTCCAGATCCTTCCCACGGCAGATTACTTTTATCAAATCTTCGACTTCCCGATCTACCTCGGCAATCCCAAACCCGAAGCATTCGACCTGGCCTATTGCATCGATCACATAGCCTCGGGAGACGCTGAAGTCACTGCGTTCGATCCCAAGGCGCGTTTCCAGGATCGCCAGGTCGTCCACTTCACGACGAGGACGAAGTGGGGCGAGGGGGAGCAATGGATCGACCTTGAGCGTGGTGCGATTCCGCTACGGATCAAGAGTACAACCTTCAAGCGCGGGGCCGTCACGATGATGATCAACGACGACCTGCGCGCCATCCCAGGGCGCGGGTGGTTGCCGTTCTCATGGATGATGATTGTCCAGGATAGGATTGTCAGGAAGATCGTGATTCGTGAGGCGGACCTCGATCGGCCGCCTAGCCGGGCGACCTTCGCTCTCGCTTTTCCCAAACCGGTCGGGATGACGGACCAGTCTCGAAGCGTGACCTACCCGCCGCGCCGGATCTGGAGCTTACTGGAGCTGCCTGCCCCGGGGTCGCCGGGTGTAAGAAAGTACAAGCTGGACGACTCCCCGCCTCCTCCGGCCATGCCCGGGGCCCGAAGCAGAGCGTGGCCTGTCTGGCCGATCGCCATCATTGTGATCGTCCTTCTAATCCTCGCGGGTCTAGCGGCTCGTGGAGGCATCCATGCAAGAGCGTGAGAGCGTGGGTGCGTTAGTATCTGTGCCCGAATGTCCGTCCGGGCTGCTCCAGCGATTCCGTCGAATCCACGCGGTGATGGGTCGCGGGATGGATCCGCGGCTTATTGGCGGTTTCACCCCCGGAAGCCCTTCCGGGGTCGTCCTGCAAGGGCCGTCGGCGGCCCGACCGCCGGTCATCGGGGCCGTGATGAAGCGGCCGGGATTTCCTGGCTACACCCTTATTGAGGTCCTGGTTGCGATTTCCCTCATCGGTCTCTTATTGGCTCTTTTCCTCCCTGCCGTTCAGTCGGCACGTGAGTCGGCTCGGAGGATGCAGTGTCTGAATCACCTGAAACAGATCGGGATTGGATTGCACTCCTATGCCTCGTCGACGGGCGTCTTCCCGCCAGTCAATCCGATCACCAAGAGATTCGCGAATGGTGATTTCTACAGTGTTCACTGCCACAGTCCGTTGGTTCGGATGCTCCCGGAGCTTGAACAACGACCCTTGTTCGACACCATCAATTTCGACGGGTCTCCGATTTCATCGCCGATGCTCTGGGCCAACTCTACCGCGATGATGACTAGGCTTAACTTGTTCATGTGCGAATCGGATCGTGGGGTGAGCGTGCCGGGTTATGGGCGGGTCAATTATCGATTCGACCTAGGACCTTCCTTCGCGGTCGCGGCGGGTGACATCTTCCCCCTGTCCTGGAGCGGCCCATTCACGGTTCATCGGGTCTACCACGCGGCTGATTATCCCGACGGACTATCCAACACCGCGGCCGTCTCCGAGAGGTTGCAAGGTGGTTGGCAAGACGGGGTATTCAAGACGCACGGAGACTACTACTTGACAAACATCAATATCATGTCCCTGCGAAGGTCCGACCAGGCGATCGCGGCATGCATGGCGGCCAGGAATCCGGCGTCGGTGGAGACTCGTGGAGGGGAAAGCTGGTTCCTTAGTGGACTTCATTTCACCTGTTACAACCACTGCGCCCCGCCTAATCCGACGGTTTTCGAGTGCGTGTTCGACGATATGCGTGAAGGCATTCCCAGGCGAGCTTTGCACGACGGGGTGATCTCGGCGACGAGTTGCCATCCCGGCGGCGTGAATGTGGCCTGCATGGACGGCAGCGTCAAATTCGTGAGAGAGACCATCGACCTGGCCGTCTGGCGTGCATTTTCCACCAGGAATGGCGGCGAGGTCTTGACTGATGGTTATTGAACACCTCTTCGATCGCCCACGGCTCCGCCGATTCTGGCCGGCCGCCGCTGCTGTCGTGCTGACTTTGTGCCACTTCGCCCTAATATGGCACGGTCGAACACGCCAATGGATCACTTATGATGAATATGCGCATCTGCCGGCAGGCTTGTGTTATCTTCAGAAGCGAACTTTTTTTGTTTATCATCACAATCCGCCCCTGATCAGACTGCTCTCCGCGCTGCCGGTTGCTCTCGCCGGGCCGGTGGTCGACTACGGTCGTTCATTCTACTACGTCCCGGGGGCCAGGCCGGAATGGGAACTGGGCGATCGATTCCTCAGAGCAAATGGACCAAAGACATTCGAATATTACAAGATGGCTCGAGCACCGATTGCCATCCTATCGGTTGCCGGCGCGCTTGTGGTCTTCGCGTGGTCGCGCACTCTGTTCGGCAATCTTGGCGGACTCATATCATTGGCACTGTGGTGTTTCTCGCCCGATATACTCGCCCACGGGCAGCTCGCGACAACCGATGTTGGTGCAACGTTCTTCGGCCTCTTGAGTGCCTACGTCTTTTGGCGCTTTCTCCGGCGGCCGACCTTGGGCTGGTGCGTGCTGGCCGGCGTGGCTTTGGGCTGCGCCGTCGCCTCCAAATTCACCATGCTCGTCCTCTACCCCGCCTATGCCGCGGTCTTCCTCGCCGGCTCGGTCGCTTCGGAGCTGCGGCGTAGGAGGGGACTCCAATCGACCATGGTGCCGAGCCGGCGGAACGCCGACCTGCAAGAATTCCTTATAATAGTATTGGTAAGCATATTAATTGTAAATTCGATCTATTTATTCGAAGGCTCGTTTCGGCCCTTGGGTTCGTTCGAGTTCCAATCGCGGTTACTCACCGCACCAGACCCATCCTCCAATAACTACCTGGGGAGGTCCAACCGGTTCTCCGGGACGTGGCTGTCCGCTATCCCGATACCGTTGCCGTACCACTTCATCACGGGGCTGGATGCTCAGAAATTCGACAGCGATCTCGGGTTCATCAACTACTTTAGCGGGACGTTCCGCCAAGGGGCTGGGGTATCTATTACCTCGCGGCGATCCTCATCAGGCAACCGCTGGGTACATTGGCACTCGCTGTTACCGCTGTTTTCATCGCGTTGTCGAGACCATCCTCTCGCCTTAAAGGAACCACAGAATTACTCCTGTTCTTGCCGGGCGCCGCGTTCTTCGCGCTTGTTGCGTCTCAGCTAGGCGTTCAGTATTCGCGCTATCTGATGCCGATGTTGCCGTTTGCTTATATATGGATTGGCCGTTTGGGGCCATGGTTGATGGCCTCACCGCGGCTCTCGAAAACTCTTCCTCTCCTGGTCGCCGGCGGTTGGAGTGTCCTGAGCGTCGTAACCGTGCATCCGCACGAGCTTTCCTATTTCAGCGAATTAGTGGGAGGTCCCGTGTCTGGGCATGAATATCTCTTGGAGTCGAGCGATTGGGGTCAGGACGCACTCGCCCTGAAAGAGTGGGTAGACGATCACGCTCCAGCTTCGCCGCTGCACCTGGCCTACTTCGGCACGGCTGACCCCCTTTATCTTGGGCTCGCTTATACCCCCGCGCCCTACTGGGAACCATCGGGCAACTTCCAGGACCCCCGGGAAAACGTCGTGGAGGGGCATGATGAGGAACTGCACTACTATGCTGTCAGCGTCCAATTGCTTCATGGCCTCAGCTGGGCAATCGGCGACGGAGAGGGGCACCAACGAAACGTTCCCTGGGATGGCTTCGCTTACTTTTCGACTCTGAGACCAATTGCTCGTGCCGGCTATTCAATCCTGATCTATCGAGCTTCACCGAGTTTTCTTGGCAGCGTACGGAGGTCTTGGAGACCATCGGCACCGCCAGCGTGAGCAAGGGGAAAAGGGGACCTTACGCCAAGAAGCTCGGAGAAGGAGGATCGCCCCAAACGTGAAACCTTCTGCAACGGGGGAAAAGGGTCAGGAGCCAAATCGACATCTGTCCGACTGCATCTCCCGACGCCCGGACCGATCCGCGCGCCCAGGCCCGCCAACCGCCGCGTCACCTGCTTGCGCACCGCCGCCTCCCGAACCGGCCCGGCGCCTCCTCCGGAAAGAGACCGATCAGTCGACGGGCCGCACCCGGCGCCGACGGGCGCCGGACGTCCCCTCCCTCTCGATCCGCCTCGATCGCCAAACCCCTGCACATGAGGACGCGAGCCGAGGGCCTGTCCCGCTTCCTGCCGCTACGACCTCTACACTGGTAACCCTGGGAAATATTGCCTTGGAACTATAGAAATGTCTGCAATAACATGAATCCAGGCAGGGATTTCTTGTGCCTGGCCGCCTCGGGCGCTCATCCGGCGGCCAGTTCGACGAAGACGAGGCTCGACGGGTTGCCGACGGCGGCCTGATGGCCGGTGAATTCCAGCTTCCCGGTCGGGCGATCGATCCGGAAGATCGAGACGTTATCCCCGCGCTGGTTGCAGCAATACAGGAAGCGGCCGTCGGGATCGAAGGCGAAGCTGCGGGGGTAATCGCCGCGGGTCCATTCCTCGCCAACGAAGGTCAATCGACCGTCGGGTCCAACCGCGAAAACGGCGATACTGTCGCGCAGACGGTTTCCGGCGTAGACAAACCGGCCGTTGGCCGAGACCAGGATCTCCGAGCAAAAATTCGTCCCGACGGCGCCGGGCGGGAGGGTCGAGACCGTCTGCCGGGGTGCGAGCCGGCCCTTTTCGGCGTCGTAGTCGAAGAGGACGACTGTCGAACCCTCTTCCTGGATCGAGTAAAACCACTTTCTGTTCGGGTGGAAGGCGAAGTGGCGGGGGCCGTCGCCGGCCGGCAGGGCGACCTCGTGCGGGTTGTTCGGCGAGAGGCCGCCGCGGTGGTCATCGAACTTCCAGACGTGCAGGCGATCCAGCCCAAGATCGGCGTGGATCACGAACCGGCCGGAGGCATCGGCCTGGATCATGTGCGCGTGGGTCCGGTCGTGCCCGCTCACGGCGAAGCTTCCCGGCGGGGCGTGGGTGGCCCGGGTCGGGCCGATGGGGCCGGCGTCCTGCTTTACATCCGTCGGATCGCCGAGGCCGCCGTCCTTCCGGATCGGCAAGACGGCGACCGAGCCGCCGAAGTAATTGGCGACCAGCAGGAATCGCCCGGACGGGTGCACGCTGATGTAGGTTGGCCCCGCGCCTCCGGATCGAACTGTGTTGATCGGCTTCAGGTGGCCGTTGATCCGATCGATGGAAAAAGCGCTGAGGGAGCCCTCCTTGCCGGCGCCCGAGCGATCGGTCTCGTTGGCCGAATAGAGCCGGGTGCCGTCGGAGTTGGCGACGACACAGCTCGGGCTGGTCCCCATCTCGTGGATGCCCGCGGGCGTGAGCTTGCCCGACTCACGATCGACCTGGAACAGGTGGATTCCCCGGCCGTTGCCGGGGGGCAAGTCGACTTGCGTCGGCAGGACGTCGCGAAGCGGCGAGCTGAACGTTCCGACATAGGCGATCATCGGCCGGGTCGATCCGGCGCACGCCCGACCTCCCGCCAGCGCCGGTGAGGTGATCGCCGCGGCTGTCGCCTTCAGGAACGACCGCCGGGTCCGGAAAATCGAAGGAGTCTCGTCGGTGGGGTGCGATTGAGGATCCGTCATCGTCTCGCTTCGCGGGGTGATCGGGTCAGTATCGGGGTCGGGACGGCCGCCGATAGTGTCGACGATCCCAGCGCGTTGGGCAAGCGTCGCCCCGTCTTCGAAAAAGAAAAAACCGGCCAGCTACGGATTCCGGACGACGACCTCTCCCTTCGTCGTACGAAATCCGAGAACTGGCCGGTTGGTTCGTCCGCGACGGAAGGGCCGATCGAGGCCGTCCCGAACGTCGGGTGTAAGAAAGGAGGGCGGGGGGTCGTGCGAGGCTGCCCGCCCTCCTTTTGGCGGTGGGCTCATCCAAGGTCGTTGGAGGCCGTCGCCAGCGAGGTTGGTTTCCTGTATGTGAAGAAAATTGCCTGATTCTTTGTCGTTTCTGCTTCTGATCGTTTCTTTGCTTTCGACGAGAGAGGGTAATTGCAAGGCCGATGCCAGAACGATCCAAGACCCCAAAAAACCGCTGGTTTCGGCGGGGGATTCTGTGTGAAACTGCCTATAAAACAAGGGCTTGCGAGTTTTCGCCGAAATTTGAAAATGGCGAATGATCACGCCGGCGCATTGATCGTCCCGACCGGGTGCAGACTATTCCGTGTGCAGGACTGCCTGGGGATGCCGCAAGGCTAGGCAGGCCTGGCCCAGGCCGAAATCGCGAGGCCATTCGACGCTGGGAGAGGCGATCGTTTAGGATTTCGGGGAGGGTGACACTCATCCGAGGAGTCCCGAATGCTGCTGACGATCACGACCACCCACTCCCCGGCCACGGACCTGGGCTTCCTGCTGCACAAGCATCCCGGGCGGTTTCAGTCGTACGACCTGAGCTTCGGCCGGGCGCATGTTTTCTATTCCGAGGCGTCTGAGGCTCGATGCTCGGCCTGCCTGCTTCTCGACGTGGACCCTGTGGGGATCGTCCGGGGTAGGGGGGCTGGCGAGGGCTTGCTGGCGCAGTACGTCAACGATCGGCCGTATGCGGCCTCGTCGTTCCTGAGTGTCGCGATCGCGCAGGTGCTGGGCTCGGCGCTTCAGGGACGTTGCCAGGTGCGTCCTGACCTCGCTCAGTCGCCGATCCCTCTGGAGGCCCGGCTTGATGTGCTGCCGGTCCGGGGCGGGGAATCGTTCCTGCGGGCGGTCTTCGAGCCGATCGGGTACGAGGTCGAGGCGACCCGGCATACGCTCGATGATCGGTTCCCTGAGTGGGGCGATAGCCCGTATTTCTCGGTGAGGCTCCGTCGCGAGACGACCCTTGCCGAACTGCTCTCGCACCTCTATGTGCTGATCCCGGTCTTCGACAACGCCAAGCACTACTACATCGGCCCCGACGAGATGGAGAAGCTGCTGGCGCGGGGAGCGGGATGGCTCGCGAATCATCCCGAGCGGGAGACGATCGCCCGACGCTACCTGAAGTTCCAGCCCGGCCTCTATCGCCAGGCGCTTGCCCGGCTGGTGCAGGAGGAACAGCCCGCCGAGGCCGATGGTGAAGCCGAGTCGCCGAGGCCCGCCGATCGGGTCGAGGAGGTGCTGGAAGGTCCGATCCGCCTGCACGATCAGCGGATCGGGGCGGTTCTAGCGGCGATCCGGGCGACCGGTGCGCGTCGGGTGCTGGACCTCGGCTGCGGCGAGGGGAGGCTATTGCGCGAACTCATCAACGACCGGCAGTTCGAGGAGATCGTCGGGCTGGACGTCTCGATCCGGTCGCTGGAGATCGCCCGCGACCGATTGAAGCTCGACCGGATGCCCGAGAAGCAGGCCGCCCGGATGAAGCTGATCCACGGGTCGCTGACCTACCGCGACCGACGATTGGAAGGCTTCGACGCCGCGGCGGTGGTGGAGGTGATCGAGCACCTCGACCCGTCCCGGCTCTCGGCGTTTGAGCGGGTTCTGTTCGAGCACGCCCGGCCGGGGACGATCGTGCTGACGACCCCGAATCGCGAGTACAACGCGACCTGGGCGGACGTCGGGTCGGATCGCCTCCGCCATCCCGACCACCGCTTCGAGTGGAGCCGTCGCGAATTCGCGGAGTGGGCGGAAGGGATCGCCGGTCGGTTTGGATATGCGGTCCGGTTCCAGCCAATCGGACCGGAGGATGAGGCGCTCGGGCCGCCGACGCAGATGGGGATTTTCCAGCGTGTCTGACAGGCTCCAGCGAAAGAAGCGGCGAGGATCCGCAATGACAGACGATCACCGGCAACCGAGCAACGAGGGGTTCTGGGCCGTCGTCGCCAACATCAGGAGGGAACATCCCTACGGCCCCGGGGGAGTTGAGACGAAGGTCGGGACACGCCAGTTCCGGGGCGGGACGAAGGTCTATATCGCCGGATGCTTCCCTGGTACGTGCGATGCCGTCGTGGCGATCGGCCTGCACCGGCATTCGAGAAAATGGATAACGTGCTGTGTCGATGTCTGGTACGTCGAGAACTTCCGGGTGAGGCTGGTCTACCATCCGGCCGTCATAGACCGGATTCAGAACGATGAGCGTTGGTGGATACGAACGAAGGAGGAAGCCGAGGCCTGGGCGGCGGCCTTCCCCAAATGGCAGCACCTGTCGGAGAAGAAGAAGTCGGAATGAGAATCTCAATCCCCAACCTCAGCCTTGTCGTTTTGATCGGCCCCAGCGGCTCGGGCAAGAGCACCTTCGCGTGCCGGCACTTCCGGCCCACCGAGGTCCTTTCGTCCGACGCCTGCCGCGGAATGGTCTCCGACGACGAGAACGATCAGGCCGTCTCGAAGGACGCCTTCGAGGTCCTCCGCTTCATTGCGGCGAAGCGATTGGCCCTCGGGCGGTTGACGGTGATCGACGCCACCAACGTCCAGCCCGAGGCCCGCAAGCCGCTCGTCGAACTGGCTCGGCAATTTCACTGCCTGCCGGTCGCGATCGTCCTCAACCTCCCCGAGCGGCTCTGCCACGACCGGAATGCCGAACGGTCCGACCGCGACTTCGGGGCGCACGTCGTCCGCAACCAGAAGTCGCAACTGAGGCGGTCGCTTGGCTCGCTCCGCAAGGAGGGATTCCGGCACGTCTTCGTCCTCGATTCGCAAGAGGCCGTCGAGGCCGCCGTCGTCGAGCGGGTGTCGCTCTGGAATGACCGGAAGGACGAACACGGCCCGTTCGACATCATCGGCGATATCCACGGCTGCAGCGATGAGCTGGAAGAGCTTCTCGGGCGCCTCGGATATGAGGCGAGGGCCGACGCGCCCGACGCTTCCCCGCTCCTCGCCGGCCCGCTCTACGCCCACACCGAGGGCCGCAAGGCCATCTTCCTCGGTGACCTGGTCGATCGGGGGCCTCGCGTCCTCGATTCGGTCCGGATCGTCGCGAGGATGACCGCCGCTGGCTCGGCGCTCTGCGTCCCCGGCAACCACGACATGAAGCTCCTCAGGAAGCTGCGCGGCAAGGACGTTCAGATCACCCACGGGCTCCCCGAGACCCTCGCCGAGATCGACGCCCTGCCCATCGACGTCCGGAGACCGTTCTGCGCTGAGCTGGCCGACTTCCTCGACGGGCTCGTTAGCCACTATGTTCTTGACGACGGGAAGCTGGTCGTCGCGCACGCCGGGCTGAAGCAGGAGATGCAGGGGCGAGGGTCGGGCAAGGTCCGCGATTTTGCCCTCTACGGCGAGACCACCGGCGAGACCGACGAGTTCGGCCTCCCGATCCGATACGACTGGGCCCGCGAGTACCGAGGCCCGGCCATGGTCGTCTACGGCCACACCCCGATCCCCGCGCCCGAGTGGCTCAACCGGACGATCAACATCGACACCGGCTGCGTCTTCGGCGGGAGCTTGACCGCCCTCCAATATCCCGAAAAGGAGCTGGTCTCGGTCCCCGCCGCGCGGACGTACTGCGAGCCGACCCGCCCGTTTCTGCCCGAGGCGTCGAAGGCTCCCGCCCTATCGGCGCAGCAGACTCACGACGTGCTCCTCGACGCCGACGACGTGATGGGCAAGCGGATCGTCGCGACCCGGCTCCGCGGGAACGTGACCATCCGCGAGGAGAACGCCGCCGCCGCGCTCGAGGTGATGAGCCGGTTCGCAACCGACCCGAGGTGGCTGATCTATCTTCCGCCGACGATGTCTCCCTGTGAGACCAGCCGCGAGCCTGGTTTGCTCGAACATCCTGAAGGGGCCTTCGCCTATTATCGCAACGAGGGCGTCCCTCGCGTGATCTGCGAGGAGAAGCACATGGGCTCGCGGGCCGTTGTCGTCATCACGCGCGACGAGGCCGCCGCGCGCGATCGGTTCGGCGTCGACACCGGCGAGGGCGGAATCGTCTACACCCGGACCGGAAGGCGGTTCTTCAACGATACCGATCTGGAGCGACAGTTTCTCGACCGCGTTCGCTCGGCGATCTCCGCCGCTGACCTCTGGAGCCAGCTCGAAACCACCTGGGTCTGCCTTGACGCCGAATTGATGCCGTGGTCCGCCAAGGCGCAGGACCTCTTGAAGTCGCAGTACGCGGCGGTCGGAGCGTCGGGAAGGGCCGCGATGCCCCGGGCCGTCGCTGCGCTCGAGCAGGCGGCCAGCCGACTCGATGGCGACGACCGCGAGAGGCTCCTCCAGATCGAGGCGAGCTACCGGCTCCGCGAGCAGGACGTCGGCCGGTTCGTCGACGCCTATCGACGATACTGCTGGCCGGTCCGATCGATCGACGACCTGAAGCTCGCCCCGTTTCACCTCCTTGCGACCGAGGGGCGTGTTCACACGGATCGGGATCACCTCTGGCACCTTGTGGCACTCAGTGGCGTCTGCCGGGCCGATCCCGCGCTCCTGATGGAGACGTCGCACCTGGTCGTCGACGTGACCGACCCGGACAGCCAGGCGGCGGGCATCGCCTGGTGGAAGGAGTTAACGAGTCGGGGCGGCGAGGGAATGGTCGTCAAGCCGCTCGCCTTCCTTCAAAAGGGACGTCGAGGGCTCTGCCAGCCGGCAGTGAAGTGCCGGGGTTGCGAATATCTTCGGATTATATATGGGCCAGATTATACCGAGACGGCGAACCTCGACCGGCTCCGCGATCGCGGACTGGGCCGGAAGCGATCGCTCTCGCTGGGCGAGCTGGCGCTCGGCGTGGAAGGACTGGAGCGGTTCGTCCGTCGTGAGCCGCTCCGACGGGTCCACGAATGCGTCTTCGGCGTTCTGGCGATGGAGAGCGAGCCGGTGGACCCGAGGCTCTGACCTTTCAACGCGGGTCGCGGAAGAGGGTGCGGGTCACCTCGAAGTTGTACCGGAGCTGGTCGGGGGGCGGGATCGTCCCCGAGGCGTTGTAGATGACCATCGGCACCCGGGTCTCGTGGAGCGAGCCGTGGGTCCGGAGGGTCGGCGGCAGGTTTTCGTACTCCGTTGGGAGGTCGCCGAAGACCGTCTCCTTATCGCCGAGGACGATCAGCTCGCCGATCCGGCCGGGCATCAGATGGAAGCGGGTGGCGGCTTCCTGACGGGTTAAAACCTGCTCCACGCCCGTCAGACCGCGGAGGATCGCCTGGGCCCGGGGCGCGTCGTTGGGCGATTTCAAATAGACCCAGGCCGCTCCGCCGAGATTTCGGTGGTGCTTCACGTATTTATCCCGCTCGGCCGAGAAGGCGAAGCGAAGCTCCAGGCCGCGGTTCTTGCAGGCACGCGTCAGGTCCCAGCAGCGCGACTTGGCGTTGAGGCCGTGGTCGGCCGTGATGAGGAACGCGGCATCGGGCGCCGCGGCGACCGCCCGGCCGATCAGGGCATCCAGCTTCGCCAGGTGCTCGCGCGACTCGGGCGCGGTCGGCGGCCAGGTGTGCATTGGATAATCGGTTGTGTGGACGTAGATCAGGCGGATCTCGGGCCGATTCTTCAGAAGGTCGATCGCCGCTTCCCAGAGCCAGTAGTTGATCTCTCGGCTGTAGATCGGAGGGGCCTCGCCGTATCGGGCGACGGCCTCGGGCGTGGGCGATTCGGCCGCCAGGGCAAACGCGGTCCCGGGCGCCATCAGGCCCAGCGTCTTCTTCTTGGCCGTGAGAAGGGCCGTCTTGATCCCGCGATCGGCGGCGCGCCGGAAGACGGTCGGCGCGAGGAAATAGGCCGAGTCCTCCATGTATTCGAGCGCGTTTCGGGCCTCGTCGTAGTACGAGTTCCCGGTGATTCCGTGGACCTCGGGCCAGGCGCCGCAGGCGATCGAGGCGTTGTTGACGTTCGTGACCGAGGGCATCACGCCGAGGACCGTCTTCGAAAAGCCTCGGGCCATCAGCCCGCGCAGGCTCGGCATCTCGCTGGCCTCGATGTAGTCGGGGCCCAGGCCGTCGATCATCGCGATCACGACCCGCTGATCGCCCCGAATCAGCGGTGGCAGGGCGGCTTCGCGGTCCTGCGCGTTCGCGGTTCGTCCCGGGGTGGTCAGAAGGGCGAGCCCCATGGCGATCGTGGCGAGTAGACGTCTCATCGGGCCTCGGGATCTCGGTGGATGGTGGTCGGTCAGCCGGCGTGCTCGGACAATTCACCGGCTCGCTCACTCCCTCGGTTCGACGACGACCTCGGTCTTCACGGAATTGGCGATGAAGCAGGCCCGATGCGCCCGGTCGTGGAGCTGCTTCAAGTCATCCGGGCCCGGGATGTTCTCGCCGCTGAAGACGATGCGCGGGCGAAGAGTCACCTTCGTGACCGCGAGCCGGCCTTCCTCGTTCTTGTCGAGCACGCCGACCGCCTCGTCCTCGTATCGGTCCACAAGGATTCGCTTCTTCGAGGCGAGGGCGAGGAAGGTCAGCATGTGGCAGCTCGCGAGGCTGGCGACAAACGCCTCCTCGGGATCCACGCACGAGGCGACGCCAAAGTAGTCGGGCGCCGACGAGGCCCGGACGCTGATCCCGCAGTCGAAGGTCCAGTCGTGGTCGCGGTTGAAGGTCTCGTAGGCGAAGTCGGGCGTCTCGCGACGCCAGGCGATCGCGGCCGAATGCTCCGACATGGGGCGGATTCCTCACTGGGTTGACGGGGTCGCGGCTCCGGGACGTCGATCGAATGGTAACGCCCGACCGGCCGCCGGTAAACGGACGATGGGCTGGCGACGTTGGGTCGGCCTCGCCTACAATCCCCCCGAGATCGGCAGAGATTGTTAGAGCGATTAACGGTTGCATGGACGATGCCGGTGGGAGCGGACTCCTCCTACCAACCCGACGCGCCAGCGAGGGTTCCGACACGAAGACCCTCGCTGGCGCGTCG